>DASUJH010000007.1 GCA_036279355.1 Gemmatimonadales bacterium | reverse complement strand
TCCTGGGCGCGGGGCGCGGTGGCACCTTGGCCGGCATCATGGGGTTTCGGAAGCTTGCGTGCGCGCTCGCGCTCGCCGCGGGTGTGGGCCCGATGGCCGCGCGCGCGGCGGCGCAGACGCCCGCGCAGAATCACGCCGGCGATACCACGGTCGCCGCGGGGGACACGGCCACCGGTGCGCGGCAACTCTCGCTCGACGAAGCGCTTCGCCTGGCCGGCGCGTCGAGCGAGGACATCGGCATTGCGCGCGCCGAGGCTGAGCGCGCCGAGGGGGCCCGGCAGTCGGCGCGCAGCCTCTACTTTCCGCAGCTCGCGGCCAGCGTCAACTACACCCGCACGCTGCGCAGTCAATTCCGCTCGCTCGAGGGTGCGGATACGACGACGAGTACACCGGGGCCGCCGGCGCCGGTGAGCTGCCCGGTGTTCACGCCGAACCCGTCGCTGCCGGTGACGGCGCGGCTCGATTCACTGGAGCAGGCCGTGGTCTGCGCCTCGAGCGTGAATCCGTTTGCCGGGTTCCAGAACCTGCCGTTCGGAAGGCCGAACCAGTACAGTGTCGGGCTCGCATTCTCTCAGCAGGTCTTCAACCTCCGCACGATCGGGCAATCGGAGGCGGCGAGCGCGCAACTGCGCGGCGCACGGATCGGCGTCGCCTCGACCGAAGCGCAGCTCATGCTCGATGTGACCCAGGCATACTACGACGCGGTGCTGAGCGATCGGCTGGTGCAGATCGCCGAGGCGACGTTGGAGCAGGCCGACACGACGCTCTCGCAGGCGCAGCTCGCAAAGCAGGTCGGCAATCAGTCGGAGTTCGAGCTGCTGCAGGCGCGCGTGACCCGCGACAACCAGCGGCCGGTCGTGATCCAGCGGCACGCGGACCGGGAGCTTGCCTATCTCCGGCTCAAGCAGTTGCTCAACGTCCCGCTCGAGCAAACGGTCGCGCTCACGACGACACTTGGCGATTCCGCGGCCACGAGCGGGCTCCCGGCGCAGGTCGCATCGTTCACGGCCGCCGCCCCGAATGCCGACACGAGCGCCGAGGCCCGCGCGCCGGTGCGGCAGGCGGACGAAGCGGTCGCGGCGCAACGCGGGCTGCTCAAGGCTTCGACGGGGCAGCGCTGGCCCGCGATTTCGCTCACGTCGAACTTTTCGGAGATCGCCTATCCGGCGTCGGGCATCCCGAGTACCGGCGACTTCCTCACCGACTGGTCGGTTGCCGTGTCGCTCTCGGTGCCGATCTTCGTCGGCGGCCGCATCGGTGGCGATGTCCACTCGGCGCGCGCCGGTCTCGCGTCCGCCGAGCAGCGGCTGCATCAAACCCGCCAGCTTGCGCGGCTCGACTCCCGCACCGCCGAGACGCAGCTCGCCGCGGCGCTCGCGGCGTGGGAGGCGAGCGAAGGCACGGGCGAGCAGGCGAGTCGCGCGTATCAGATCGCCGAAATCCGCTATCGGGAGGGAATCTCGACGCAAACCGAGCTGTCCGACTCCCGCATCCAGCTGCAGCAGGCGGAGGCCAACCGGGCACGCGCGGCGCGCGACCTCAAGGTGGCGCGGACTCGCGTGGCGCTCTTGCCCTACCTGCCGCTCGCGAACGTGCCGAGCACGGCGGCGGGCGCGGCCGCCCAGGCGACCCAATCGGCCCAACCGCTCGAGATCGGTCCCGCACCCGCACCGACGCCCAACCCGTCCGCGCCGGCTGGAACCCGCCCGGCGATCCAGGCAGGAGTCGCATCGCCATGAGATGCTGGTCGAGACGCACGTCCCCCGCCTTCACCGCTGCGCTCGCGATCGGCACGGCGCTCGGCCTCTCCGGGTGCAGCGGCGCGCGGGCCGGGAGCGCGGAAGCGGCTGCGCCGCCGGTCACCGTGATCGGGCCCGAGAACATCGTCGTGCTCGACTCGACCGAGATCAGCACCGGGCCCGCCGTGTCGGGCACGCTGGAGCCGGTGCAGCAGGCGCAGGTGCGGGCGGAGATCGCGGGCACGGTGCTGGAGACGAACTACGAGGAAGGGCAGCGGGTCACCAAGGGCGCGCTGCTCGCGCGAATCGACCAGCGCGGGGTGCAGGACGCGTATCTCTCCGCCAGGGCGCAACTCCGAAGCGCCGAGCAGACGCTCGCCGACGCGCGCAGGAACGCGGAACGGAGCGCCACACTCGAGAAGGCGGGTGCCATCGCGGAGCGCGATCTCGAAGCGGCGCAGTCGGCCGAAGCGAATGCCGAGGCTGCCGTGGCGGATGCGCGGGCGCGGCTCGCCACCGCCGAGAGGACGCTCGCGTACACCCAGGTGCGGGCGCCGATCAGCGGCGTCGTGAGCGCCCGGCAGGCGAGCGCCGGTGACGTGCTCCAGGCGGGTGACCCGATCTACACCATCGTGGACCCGAGCAGCCTTCAGCTTGAGGGCACCGTGCCGGCCGAGCAGCTCCGGGAGCTCACCCGCGGCGCGCCGGTCGAGTTCACCATCACCGGTTATCCGGGCCAGACATTCCGCGGGCGGATCGACCGCATCAATCCCGCGGCCGATCCTGCGACGCGCCAGGTTCGGGTGTACATCACGATCCCCAACACCGACCGCCGTCTCGTGGCGGGGCTCTTCGCGGAGGGGCGGGTCGGCACCGAGGTGCGGCGCGGGTTGCTGGCGCCGGCTGCGGCCGTGGACCAGCAGGGGATTGCGCCGACGGTGCTCCGCCTGCAGCAGGGACGGGCCGAGCAGGTGCAGGTGCAGCTCGGTCCGCGCGATCCGGCCACGGACAAGCTCGAGCTGCGCGGCGGCGTCGCGGCGGGCGACACAGTCATTCTCGAGACGGCCGGCGTGACCCCGGGCTCTGAGGTCCGGGTGCAGCGGCTGGAGACCGCGGACGCCAAGGCGGACAGCCGCTGATGTTCATCTCCGATTTCGCGATCAGGCGCCCGATCGTCACCATCACCTCGATGCTGGCGCTGGTGGCGTTCGGGATTGCCGCGTTGCTCAACCTGCAGACCGACGAGTTTCCCGACATCCAGCAGCCGGTGGTCGGGGTGACGATTCCGTATCCGGGGGCTTCGCCCGAGACGGTCGAGCGCGAAGTAATCGACCCGATCGAGGAGTCGTTCTCCTCGATCAGCGGCATCGACTGGGAGAAGACGCAGGCGAGCGCCACGGACGGGCTCGCCCAGTTCATCGTCTTCTTCGACTACGAGAAGGACATCCAGCAGGCCACCCAGGACATCCGCGACGCCATCTCGACCAAGCGGGCGGACCTGCCGACGGAAATGAAGGAGCCGATCCTCACCCGGTTCGATCCATCGCAGGCGCCCGTGCTCTCGCTCGCGCTCACTTCGGCGACGGTGCCGGTGCCGGCGCTCACCACGCTGGCCGATCCGACCATCACGCGCGAATTGCAGAGCGTCACCGGCGTGGCGCAGGTCAACGTGGTGGGCGGAGTGGCGCGGGAGATGACGGTGCAGCTCCGGCCGTCGGACTTGCAGGCATCTCGCGTGGGCGTGGCGGAGGTGGTGCAGGCGATCGAGCAGCAGAACCTCGCGGCACCGGTGGGCCGGCTCAACACCGAGCTGCAGGAGCGGGCCATCCGGCTCAAGGGCAGGCTGGATGATGCGCAGGACTTCGCCGCGCTCGTCGTCGCTGACCGAGGCGGCCAGATCATCCGCCTCGGGCAGGTGGCCGATGTCTTTGCCGGCACGGAGGAGCAGCGCACCGCGGCGCTCTTCAACGGCACGGCGGCAGTGGGGATCGAGGTGCTCAAGTCAAAGGGGTACAGCACGACGCAGGTCACGAGTCAACTGCACCAGCGCATCGACGACTTGCAGCAGCGGCTCCCCGCCGGCGTGCGGCTCGAAGTGGTGCAGGACGCGGGTGTGCGGGTGAGCCGTGCGGTGAGGAACGTGCAGGAGGCGCTCATCGAAGGCGCCCTGCTCACGGTGCTGGTGGTGTTCCTCTTCCTCAACTCCTGGCGCTCGACGGTGATCACCGGTCTCGCGCTCCCGGTGAGCGTGCTCGCTTCATTCGTCGCTGTGTGGGCCTTCGGCTTCACGCTCAATACGATGTCGTTACTTGGGCTGACACTCGCGATCGGCATCCTGATCGACGACGCCATCGTGGTGCGGGAGAACATCGTCCGCCACATCGAGATGGGGAAGGACCACGTCACCGCGTCGCACGAGGGCACCGATGAGATCGGGCTCGCGGTAGCGGCCACGACGTTCTCGATCGTCGCGGTGTTCGTGCCGGTGGCGTTCATGTATGGCGTGGCGGGGCAGTGGTTCAAGCCGTTCGCGCTCACCATCGCGTGCTCGGTGCTGGTGTCGCTCTTCGTCTCGTTCTCGCTCGACCCCATGCTTTCCGCCTACTGGCCCGACCCGGAGGTCGAGGGCCACCAGCGGCGGAACCCGATCGCGCGCGTCCTGGACCGGTTCAACCGCTGGTTCGACCGGATGGCGGACCGCTACCGGGGCGTGATCGCGTGGGCGCTCGACCACCGGCTCGCGATGGTGGCCATTGCGGTCGGCACGTTCCTGCTGGCGATCGCGATGGTGGTGACCGGCGTCGTCGGTGCCGGCTTCGTACCGGTGAGCGATCGGAGCGAGGTGAACATGATCGTCGAGGCGACGCCCGGCGCCAACCTCGAGTTCACCCGCGAGAAGGCGGAGCAGGTGGCGGCGATCGCGCGCCGGCATCCCGAGGTGCTCTACACCTACACGACGGTGGGCACATCGGTGCCGGGCAAGTCGCCGTCGGTGGACCAGGCGCTGGTGTACGTGCGGCTCAAGCCGAAATCGGAGCGCGACGTGAGCCAGGAGCAGTTGGGCGTCACATTCCGGCGGGAGACCGCGCGGGTGGGCGGGGCCCGCGTGTCAGTCTTCACCAGCGGCTTCGGCGGCGCGTACAAGCAGATCCAGGTGCAGCTCACCGGCCCCGATGCGCGGGTGCTGGCGCAGTTGGCGGACCGGGCGCGTGCACTGGTTGAAAAAGTACCGGGCGCCGTCGACGTCGGTCTCTCGACCCGGGGACAGAAGCCTGAGCTGGAGGTCGAGCTCAAGCGCGGCCTCTCGGGGTCGCTCGGCGTCACCGTGAGCCAGGTGGCGCAGGCGCTCCGGCCGGCCTTCGCGGGAATCGATGCGGGCGACTGGGTGGATCCGACCGGCGAAACGCGCGACGTGACCGTGCGGTTTGCGCCCAACGCGCGCGAGCACACCGGTGACCTCGCCCAGCTACCGATCCTGGTGAATCCGGCGGCCGGCGCGCCGAACGCGGCACCCATCCTGGTGCCGCTCGACCAGCTCGCCACCATCCAGCAGGGCGTGGGGCCAGCCCAGATTGACCACCTCGACCGACAGAAGGTGATCATCATCCAGGCCAACGTGCAGGGCAGGGCGCTCACCGACGTGACGACGTCCATCAACCAGCGCTTGCAGCAGCTCCACCTGCCGCCGGGATACGCGATCTCGCAGGGCGGAGAGGCGCGTGACCAGGCCGAGGTGTTCACCCGGATTTTCACCGCGCTCGGCGTCGCGATCCTGCTCATGTACCTGATCCTGGTGGTGCAGTTCGGCTCGTTCCTCGACCCCGTGGCGATCCTCATCTCGCTCCCGCTCTCGCTCATCGGCGTGGTGCTGGCGCTCTGGGCCACGGCGACCACGCTCAACATCATGAGCCTGATCGGCGTGATCCTGCTCATGGGCATCGTGGCCAAGAACGCGATCCTGCTGATCGACTTCGCCAAGTGGGCGCGTGAGCGCGGGCTCGGCATACGCGAGGCGCTGATCGAGGCGGGCCGGATCCGGCTCCGGCCGATCATCATGACGACGCTCGCGCTCATCGCCGGGATGGTGCCGGTGGCGATCGGCCACGGCGAGGGGGCCGACTTCCGCGCGCCGCTGGGTCGCGCGGTGATCGGCGGCGTGATCACGTCCACGCTGCTGACGCTGCTGGTGATCCCGACGTTCTACGAGATCCTCGACGGACTCCGCGAGTGGCTCATCAAGCTGGCGCGGCGGGTTTTCGGGCGCGCGGACAAGGCGCGCGCCCAGCCGCATCCGGCCGAGGCGCCGACGGGCGGCGGAGTGGATTGACTCGGTTGCCGGCCGGTCCGCGCCCCGTGTACCTTCCCGTCCCGCGATGTCCACGATGCTTACCACCGGCCGTGAAGCCACTTCCGAGACCGCGCCACAGCTCGACGGCGTCGTCGCGGCCCGCTCGTCGATCTGCCTCCTCTCGGCCGACGACAACCGGCTTGCCTACCGCGGCTACGACGCGAGTACCCTCGCCGCCGAGTCGACGTACGAGGAAACCGCGTTCCTGCTCCTCGCCGGGCATCTGCCGGATCGGGCGGAGCTAACGGCCTTCACCCGCGCGGTGAAGGCGGCGCAGCGGCTGCCGCGCCCGGTGGCGCGGCTCGTCGCCGGCGCCCCGGCCACCGCGGACCCGATGGCGGTGCTGCGCACGGCGGTGAGCGCGCTCGGGCTCGAGCCGGCCGGGGGCGCGTCCGACATCACCGGCGTTCCCGCGGCCGCCATCGCCCTGGTCGCGCAGCTCCCGACGCTCGTGGCGGCGCTCGGCCGCGGCCGCCGGGGCGAGCGTTCGGTAGCCCCGCGCCGGGGCTTGAGCCTCGCGGCCAACTTCCTCTACATGCTCCACGGCACCGAGCCGCACCCCGAACTGGCCGGATCATTTGACGCTGCGTTGATACTTCGGGCCGATAATGAGCTCAACCCGAGCACCTTTGCGGCCCGGGTTGCCGCCGCCACCAAGGCTGATCTTCACGGGTGCATGACCGCCGCGCTCGCTGCACTAGCGGGACCGCTACACGGCGGCCATGCACTCGCGGTGTATCGACTCCTCGAGGAGATCGGCACGCCGGACCGGGCCGACGCGGTCGTGACGGCGCGGGTGCAGGCGCTCGCGGGCAAGAAGTTTCCAGGCTTCGGGCACCCGGTGTACCGGGGCGAAGATCCGCGCACCGGTGCCATGCGGGTCGCGGCGGAGCGCGCCTGCGCCGCCACCGGCCAGCAGCGGTGGTTCGAGCTGGCGCAGGCGGCCGACGAGCGCGCCCGGGCCGCCACCGGCCGCGCGCCCAATGTCGACTTCTACCTCGCGCCGCTCTATCGCGCCGCGGGGGTGCCGCCCGAGCTGTTCACCCCGGTTTTCGCGATCGCCCGCATCTCCGGCTGGTTGGCGCACGTGCTGGAGCAGTATGCGGAGGAAGGACTGCTGCGTCCGCGCGCTGCGTACGTCGGCCCGGTGCGCGCGGAGTATCGTTCGTTGCGCCGGCGGCGCTGAGGGGCGCGGGTGGCCCGCGCGCCACGATCGCGCCGCGCCACCGGATGCACCAGCGCCCCATCACCTCAACGCCGGAACACGAATTCCCATGTCCTTCGAAACCTCCGTTGCCGCCACTGCCCCCGCTGCCGTGCAGACACCGCTGCTCGGTATCGCCGTGCCGCAGGGTACCGCACTCCCCGCCTCGCTCGCCGCCACGGACCAGGCGGCGGGCGGCTTGCTCTCCCGGCTTTACGCTTCCGGGGATTTCACGGGCAAGCGGGACGAAACCGCGGTCGTGTACCCCTCCGGCCCTCAGGGCCGCATAGTGCTCGTGGGGCTCGGCAACGTCGAGAGCGGCACCCGCCCCGACGTGCGCCGCGCGGCGGCCGCGGTGGCCAAGCGGGCGCGTGCCCTCGGCGCGCCGTCGGGTGCCTTCTATCTGGCGCCGGAAGGCCGTGGGGCGCTGAGCTGGCGCGATGTCGGCCAGTTCGCCGCAGAAGGACTCGCGATGGGCGCCTGGATCTACACCGACCTCAAGCGCCCGCCGGAGGAGAAGAAGCCCGAGCTCGAGCGCTTCACCATTCTGGCACCCGCTGAGCAGGGCGAGGTCGAAGCGGGCCACCGCGTCGGCGCGGCGATCGGTGCGGGGCAGACGTTCACCCGCGGTCTTCAGGTGCTCCCGGGCAACGTGTGCACGCCGAGCTTTCTCGGTGACAAGGCTAAGGAGCTGGCGCAGCGCTACGGCTTCGATGTCACCGTGCTCGACAAGGCCGCGATCCAGCGCGAGAAAATGGGCGCGCTGCTCGCGGTGGCGCAGGGCGGTGGCGAGGACCCGCGCTTCATCGCGCTCGAGTACAAGGGCTCCGATGCCGCGCCGATCGTGCTCATCGGCAAGGGTGTCACGTTCGACACCGGTGGCATCTCGATCAAGCCGGCCGAACGGATGGAAGACATGAAGTTCGATATGTCGGGCGCGGCCGCCGTGCTCGGCACCTTCGAGGTGCTCGGCCGGCTCCGGCCCAAGGTGCACGTGGTGGGGCTGGTGCCATCCACCGAGAACATGCCCTCGGGCTCCGCCGTGAAACCGGGCGACGTGATCACGAGCCACCTCGGCAAGACGATCGAGATGATCAACACCGATGCCGAGGGCCGGCTCATTCTTTCGGACGCGCTCTCGTACGCGCGGCGCTACGAGCCGAGCGCCGTGATCGACATCGCGACGCTCACCGGTGCCATCGTCGTGGCGCTTGGCCACACCGCCGCCGGGCTCATGGGCACCGACGACGCGCTGATCGAAGAGGTGCGCGCCGCGGGCGAGCGCGCTGGCGAGCGGGTCTGGCCGATGCCGCTCTGGGACGAGTACCGCGACCTCATGAAGTCCGACATCGCCGACGTGAAGAACGCGGGCGGCCGGCCCGCCGGCAGCATCTCGGCCGGGTGGTTCCTGCGCGAGTTCGTCGACGGATTTCCCTGGGCGCACCTCGACATCGCGGGCACCGCGTATTCGGACCGGGAGGACGCGAGCCGGGTGAAGGGGCCGACGGGAATGGGGGTGCGGCTCTTCAGCGAATTCGTGCTGTCGCGCCAGGGCGGGGCGTGAACGGCACGGCATAGGCGGCGGCCGGTGCGCCGCAACTGCCGGCTGGCGCTCGCCGCCGCGTCGCTCGCCTGCGCGTTCGGAGGAGCGGCGGTGCGGCCGCCGACGGTCGCCGCCCAGGTCGTGGACACCACCCGCCCTCAGCGACCGCCCGACTCGCTCATCACGCCGCTCGGCGACACGCTCCGCCCCGCACCCACCGCCGAGGACAGCGCGCGCCGAGCCGCGGCCGACTCGAGCCCCCTGAAGCGGTATCTCGCGCTGCAAGAGCGGACCAAGGTCAAGGTGCTCGCCCCCGCGCGGCTCGGGCCCGAGGGGCCGGCGCCGGCCCGGAGCCGCATCGTGTTCACCCGCGACTCGCTCGACTGGAGCGGCGCCGCGACCGTGGGCGACCTGCTCGCGCGCGTGCCCGGCCTCTATCTCTGGCGCGGCGGATGGCTCGGACAGCCGGAGCTTCCCAACTTCCAGGGCCGCGGGGCCACCTCGGTCGAGTATTACTTCGACGGCCTGCCGTACGTGCCGGCGGGAGTCGACAGCGTCGGCGTCGATCCGTCGATCCTCTCGCTCGGCATCTTCGACCGCGTCGAGATCGAGCGCTGGCCCGGATTTCTGCGCGTGTGGCTCTACACGCCCAACTACGATCGGCTCGCGCCGCGCTCGCGCGTCGGCTTTGCGCGGGGGAGCCGAGACTTCGCGCGTTATCGCGGGTCGCTGGAGAAGCGCACCCGGAGCGGACCCGGTTTCGCGCTCGAAGGCGAGAACGTAACGGTGCCCACCGTGGCGGGCGTCCGGAGCAAGTACGCCAACACGCTGCTCTTTGCGCAGGGCAGCTATCTCCCTTCACCGCACTGGGGCGTGTTGTACCAGGTGCTTCGCTCGCGGCCCGATCGCGATCCCACGATCGACGCCGCGGGCGACACGCTGAGCCGAGGCATCACCCGCGGCAACCGCACCGACGTCCAGCTTCGCGGCATGTGGCGCCACGACACGACCGGGCTCGGCGCGCGCGCGGACCTGCTGCTGGGCCGCATCACGGCGGGGGACAGTCTCACGCCGTCGCAACGCGTCCATCAGGTGGGGCTCGTGGGATCGTATCGATGGCCCACGGCATCGCTCGGCGCGTCGGCGTTCTATCGCACGCGGTGGACGTCGCTCGACCTGCGCGCCAACGGCGGGTGGCAGCCGAGGGCCGGCTTCACGCTCGCCGGCGAAGCGGGATATCAGCGGCACGACGGCGGCCGCTCGTCCGACTGGCTCGGCGCGCGGGCCGGAATCGAGCTGCCGTACGGTTTTCATGCGAGCGGCTCCGCGCGGGTGGGGTCGATCGTCGCGGCGCCCGCGCTGCTCAGCGACGCGGCGCAGGCGGTGCGCGACTGGCAGGGAAGCGTCGGCTGGGAGCGGAGCTGGGGCGCGGTGGAGGCGACCTACTCGCGCACGTCGGCGTGGCTTCCTCTCGCGTATCAGCAGTTTCCGGTCGTGCCCGCCATCGCGCCGTCGAGTGCGACGGAGTGGATCACGCTCGGCGGCCGGCTCACACCGCTCTCGTGGATCACGGTGGAGGGCTGGTACAGCAACCCGCGCGGCGCCGTGCCCGAGGGCGTGCCGCCGCGGCACGTGTACGGCGCGGGTACGATCCGCACCCACCTCTCGCGGATTTTTCCGAGCCGGATACTCGACATCAAGCTCCGGCTCGGCGTGGAGCACTGGGACAACGGGGTGATCGGAAACGACGCCTTCGGCAATCCGATGCTGCTGCCGCGCGCGACGTACCTGCGGAGCCTGGTGGAAATCGCGTTCGGCTCGCTCCAGTTCTACTGGGACCGGAGCAATCTCACGCTCGAAGCGGCGCCGTATGTGCCGGGGCTGCCGATTGTCGGGCGGCCTAGTGAGATCGGGATTCGGTGGACGTTCGCGAATTAACGCTCGGGCGAAGGTCTGATCATGGGCTCGCGACGCCCCTGTCTGGCGCAGGCAAAGGCTTTGCGAACCCTTGCTTCTGAGAACGCCACGCATGCGCCAGCACTCCGGCAGCGGTGGAACCGTCACTTTTGGCGCTAGCATCGCGCTCTGCCCGGCGGACTAGGTTCGGAGTCGTTTGCGCGACCAGCGTGAACTCGTAGGTGAGATTGTCCTGGGACACAACTGGGTGCAGTGGCTGCGGTTAGGCGGCGCTTGCCGAGCGGCACATGCGGCGATTCGCCTCAGCGTTGACGGTCGGTTGATGGTCCGGTGGCAATTTGTCTTCACCGCGGCTTGGCTCACACTAGGCTTGGGCAAGTGGCGCGGCGTGCTTCAACTGGCGCTGGTTGCGGACCCGATCATGGATGGACAAACTCGAGCCCGCAGCCGAAGCGGGAGGACGTCAGCCCGCGCTGCCCTGCAGCAAGACCCGCTCGAACGCTCCACGGTCCAACGCGGCCCGGTAGCTAAACCACAATCCTTTCGGGGACACCATGTCCAGAGCCGTCCGAGATCCCAAGCGCGTTCGGAACGCTGCCGTGATTGCAGCCTGTGCGGCACTTTATGCATGTGGCGCTGGCGACCGATCAATCGAGCCGTCTCCGCCTCCGCCGCAGGTCGCCGGGAGCGTGATTGGTACAGCTGCTGCAGCGCTAGGTGCCGATGGCTTATTCAAGCTTAATGGCGCGCCTGTCGGTGCGAATGAACTTTCCAGCACCCGTGCTTCGAGTATCGCGGAAGTTTGGGGTAGGCGGTACGGACCGATGCTCCGGTCAACGCTCGAACGAGAGCACGGTGAGCCCATCCGGTTCGATGAGTTGCATTCATGCGGCCGCCCATTGTATGCGGAGAGCCCATTCGAAGCAATGAAAGGGGTGCCTGAAGCGCTCAACCGGCACCTCGGTCCTCAGTGGCTGATTGGGCTCTGCGAGCTGGACGGCCGACTCGCTGTGAGTCTCGCAGTGTCCGCGCTCGCAACGGCCGTGAAAGTGGTGAACGGCGATTTGGATATGGCGGGGTCAGATGGAAATGAATTCTTTGCAATGGGCGTCCCGGGTGGCTGGGATAGCCCCGTTGGGATTTCGCCTGAGCGTGCCGTTGAGCGTGCGGCCAAGAGTCGGCGCATGATCACTGCAGTCCCGCGGCTCCTCGCTGCGAGTCCGTCCGAGGGGTACCCGCAGGGCGCGCGGTGGGAGGTTGTGCTGGATGGCGAGGCCGAGATCGTTCGCAATACTGACGGGCGCCGGCTCTCTCGAGATCGCCTCTACATCGGTATCGGCGCGGGGTCACCGCGCGGGAGCGCGACCAGCATTGCCGAGGCGCCAAGCAGTGTTCCTGCCGATAGCCAGCCGGAAGGCACCCCGGTTTGGTATTTGAAGTACCCGGAGTCTGCCTCAGGATCGGAGCTTCCCCTGCCAACCGCAGTCGCAGCGGTGGCCCATCGACGGAGTGAGATGCCAATTCGATTCGACCGAGTAACGCTCGCGGAGGGAGACTAACATGCGTCGCGTACCGACTTGCGCGCTTGCTTGCGTGTTTCTCGGTGTCACATGCCCTTATTTGGACTCGACGACGAAGTGTGTCGTCGTCGCAAACGACAACGTATTCGGGCAGGTGATCAGCAGCGCCGAGGTCACGTCGCCGGATCGGTGCCCGTTCTACATCAGTTCCGGTCGCACGGCCACCCAGCGATTCGAAGGGGTCCTCGACGGTATGGCGCCCAATATCACGACATCTAGCCCGGTGACCGTCGGAGTGTATATCGGCAATACCTCGCTGCGAGCGAGAACCCCGCTATACTACAATTTCGTAGGCTCGCCACTCAGGAGTCAGCCCTCAATTGATTACGTAGCGGGGCAGGGCAGCAATATTTACTCAACGACGGGCAAGGACGTTGCGACATTAGATATAGGACTTGCGTACGGTGGCGTTACGCGAGGAAGCTCGGATCTTACGTTTGACTACCGCGCCAGAGTTAGCGTTACCACGGTGAGCAATGTGCCCCCAGGGTCGGTTCCAATCTCGAGCGCTGTTGCGAATGTCAAATTGCCCGTGACCTACCAGTGGTACCAAAACAATGTTCTGCTCCCGTATACTGGTGCGAGCTTCACGAAAACGCTGCTCGACGGTTCGTACGTGTTCAAGGTGATTGCGAGAGACGTCGAAGGCGATACCGGATCGGTGAGCAAGACCATCAGCGTGTCGGACGACCCGGGGGGTTCGAACTGCGGCTCCGTCTGCCCGAAGTAGGGCATGCTGCTGCTTTTCAACCCCGAGCTGAAACGCACACTTTACCGACCGGATCGCACACTGGTCCTCTCTCCTTTGAGGAGTCAGGGCCAGAGTTCGGCCGAGAGTCGGCTGATGGAATCAGTCGCCTTCGAGGTCACTGCGAGCTCGTCGGAGTACGCCCGCCCAAGCGGGTATGGGGCCGGACCTCGTTGCCCTTGGCGCTAGCGCGCGATCTGCGGATGGGCATCCGCACGGGTATCGAGGCAGTGGGTGCTCAGGCACTCGTCGCGAAAGCGGCTGCAGGCGCTTTCGACCGAGGCGCCTTCCAGCGCGTTGCCCGGCCGAACGGAGACCACCTCCATCCCCCGGCGATCAGCGCAAATATTCAGCGGCCGGGTGAAGAATTCGGACCTTTGATCGACCACGGGGGTCCGGAGCAGCCCGCGCCCCTCGGCTCGCTACTCAAGCATGGCGACCACTTGGGCGCTCAGGAGTGCGCTCTCGAACGCGGTCACCAGAAATACCGGGCTATACTCGTCCATCCAGTGAGGCAGCGGAAGAGGCGGCCGTCGCGGCAAACGTCGTGGGTGAAAGCCATCCCCTCGCGCCCATTGGGCCGTAGGGCGCGACCAAAGGGCCCCCATCACTCGCGGGTGGTTGTGGCCTCAGGAGGCCGCACCAAGCGGCGCTCCTCGCGGTAGGCCTGTTACAGCCTCTCGAGATTCCCCACTCACTCGCACCGCAATACGAGCCCGCCGGGACATAGCCGCAATCGGGCGCTCGGCCAACCCGCGGAGCCGTTCCACCCGGCCGATCGCGGTTCGGTGATAGCGACTGGAAGTGACAGCGCGTGAGGGGGAGAGGTCCACCAGCCGGCAGGCACTTGGGCGCTCACGCCGAAGTGGCCCAGCGATGGGGTGACGCGCCGTCGCGGTTGACGGCCACGCCCCAGGAGTGGTCGTCGCCATCGTCGAGCACCTTGAGAGCCTCTTGGTCTCGCTCGTGTACAGACCGCCGTATTGCCCGGATCAGCGATAGAACCTGGCTCCGTGAATGCCGTGCTTGCCGCGGAGCTCGCGGGGCTGGGCACTGGCAGCGGCGTCGTGCAGTTGGTGAAGGCAAAGCGCGGATGGGGTCGCGCGCTGTCATCTCGCACCTGTGACAGGCTCGATCCCTCAGGCGAATCAGGTCTGGAACTGCTTGCAACTCTTACGCCCACCCCCCTCCCCACCTTAGATTTCCCGGCTTTCCCGCGACGGAGGCGCGCATGCCATCCAGCATGACCGGCTTCGGCGCCGGCGAGGGGCCGGCGGCGGGCGGGAGGCTCCGGATCGAGATCCGGACCGTCAATCATCGCTACTTCAATCTCGCCGCCAGGCTCCCGTCCGGGCTGACCGGGCTCGAGGGCGAGATCCGCGAGCGGCTGCGGCGGGACTTCGAGCGCGGTCACATCGCGCTGCAAGCGCGCTGGACCGAACCGCCGGCGTCGAGCGAACCGACGCTGCGCCTCGACCTCGCGCGCGCCCGCGCCGCCGCCGACCGGCTCCGCGAGCTACAAGGCGCGCTGAGCCTGCCGGGCGATGTGTCGCTAGAGCTCATCGCGCGGCAGCCGGACGTGTTCGTGGCCGACGGGGCCGAGTCGGCCGAAGTCGCCTGGAGCGAGGTGGAGCCGGTGGTGGCGCAAGCGGCCTCAGAGTGCACGACGATGCGGCGCCGCGAAGGCGCCGTGCTCGCGGCCGAGCTCAACCACCGGCTCGATCTGCTGGAGGCCGCCGCGCGCATCATCGCCGCGCGCGCGCCCGCTCGGCTCCCCCGCGAGCGCGACCGGCTCCGCGCCGCCGTGCGGGAATTGCTCGATGGCCGCGGGATCGACGAGAATCGCCTGGCGCAGGAGCTGGCGTTCCTCGCCGACAAGCTCGACATCACCGAGGAGCTGGTGCGCTTCGCCGCACACGTGGCCGCCGCGCGCGAGGCGCTCGCCGCCGACCGGCCCGTGGGCAAGCAGCTCGGCTTCCTGGCGCAGGAGCTCGGACGCGAGGTGAACACGATGGGGTCCAAGGCGAACGATCCCGAGATCGCGCACCAGGTCATCGCGATGAAGGGCGAGCTGGAGAAGTTCCGCGAGCAGCTCGAGAATCTCGAGTGAGCGCGCGCGCCGGGTGACGCCCTTCCTGCTGGTGCTCTCGTCGCCCTCGGGCGGCGGCAAGACGAGCATCGCGCGCGCGTTGCTCGCCGCGCGGCCGGATCTCGCGTACTCGGTCTCGGCCACGACGCGGCCCCGGCGCGAGGGCGAGGAGCACGGGCGGGACTACCACTTTCTTGCGCCCGAGGAGTTCGAGGCCCGCGCGCGGCGCGGCGAGTTCCTCGAGCACGCGACGTACGGCGGCCATCGTTACGGCACGCTCCGCGCCGAGGTCGATCGCATCTTCCGCGCGAGCCGGCACGCGGTGCTCGACATCGAGCTGGCGGGTGCGCGGCAGCTCCGGCGGACCGTGCCCGACAGCGTGCTCGTCTTCATTCTGCCGCCCTCGGGCGACGAGCTGGTGCGGAGACTCGAGGCGCGCAACACGGAGGACGGCGACGCGCTCCGGCGCCGCTTGGAACACGCGCTGGAAGAGCTGGCCGCGGTTGCCGAGTACGACTATGCGGTGGTGAATGACGACCTCGACCGGGCGGTGTCACGGATCTCCGCCATCGTGGACGCCGAGCGCTGCCGCGTGAGCCGGCAGGATGCATTGCCCGCGCTCGTCGCGGAGTTGCGCCAGCAGGTGCTCGCCGAAGCGGCCCGGTTCCAGACATCGTGAGCGACGAACGAGACACGCACCCGATACGAGACACACGAGAGCAATAAAGGAGAACGCATGCGGATCACGACCCCAGCGGAAGTCGCCCGGCAGGCGGGCAACAAGTACCTCGGCGTGCTGGTCGCCGCCAAGTTCGCCCGGTTTTTGAACGAGCTGCCGCGCGACCGCGCCGCACCGGACGGCGAGAAGCTCACGACCACCTCGCTCGACGCGCTGGTCGACGGCGACCTCAACTACAAGCTGGTCCGCCGCCGCCGCTCCGAGGCCTGACCGTGTGGGCCGGCCGGCGCGTCGTGCTCGGCGTGTCGGGCGGAATCGCGTGCTACAAGAGCTGCACGCTCGCCCGGCGGCTGGTCGAGGCGGGGGCCCTGGTGGACGTGGTACTCACCAGGGGCGCCGCCGAGTTCGTGCGGCCGCTCGCGTTCGAGGCGCTCACCGGGCGGCCGGTCCTCACCTCGCTCTGGGGTAGTGCCGGGGCGGCGGCGCCGCTCGCCCACGTGCGGCTGGGCCATGGCGCCGACATCGTCATTGTCGCACCGGCCACGGCGCACCTCATCGCGCGCGTGGCGCAGGGCCTCGCCGACGACGTGCTCACCACGCTGCTCCTCGCCCGCGCCGCGCCCGCTCTGCTCGCTCCCGCGATGAACGACGAGATGTACGCCAACCCGCGTACGCGCGAGAATCTCGCGACGCTCACGTCGTCCGGTTTCGCGACCGTCGGCCCCGAAATCGGCGCCCTCGCAGAGGGACCGTCCGAGCGCCCCGGCAGGATGAGCGAGCCGGAGGTGATCCTGGCGCACGCGGCGCGGCTGCTCCGCGGTGGCGGCCCGCTCGCCGGCCGGCGCGTGGTGGTGACGGCGGGACCCACGCGCGAGTCCATCGATCCGGTGCGGGTCGTGACCAACCGCTCGAGCGGCAAGATGGGATACCGCGTGGCCGAAGCAGCCTGGGAGCGCGGCGCCGAGGTGCTGCTCATTTCGGGGCCGGTGGCCCTGCCCGCACCGACGGGCATCACAGTGCGCCGGGTGGAGACCACCAAAGATTTGGAGACCGCGGTGGCCGACGCGCTGCCCGAGGCCGACGTGCTGGTGATGGCGGCGGCTCCGGCCGACTTCCGGCCCGCGCAGCCGCACGCGAGCAAGCAGCCGCGGAGCGACGGTGCGCTCGCCATCCCGATGGAGCCGACCGACGACATCCTCGGCGCCACGCGGGGGCGGCGGAAGCCGGGGAGCGTCACGGTCGGCTTTGCGCTCGAAACGGGCGACGCGCTCTCCAAGGGGCGGGCCAAGCTGGAACGCAAGGCGCTCGACCTCATCGTGGTGAACGACGCGCTCGAGCCGGGCGCCGGGTTCGAGCACGACACCAATCGCGTCGCGCTGCTTGACCGCGGCGGCGCATCGCGGATTCTCCCGCTGCAGTCCAAGCGGGAGGTGGCCGAGGCGATCCTCGACGCGGTCGAAGCGCGCTTTGCCAACGAGGCGCGGACGCCGGCGCAGTCGGAGCCCACCGGGACTTATCGGTGAGCGATCTCCGGCGCCGGTACCTGGAACAGCAGATCGAGTTGGGTGGGGCGGAGGCGATCCTGGGCGCTCCGCCCGGAGTGGAAGACGAGATGGGAAGACCGAAGCAGCGGCCCGCATCGACACGGGACGCAAAGAAGTCCGCAGAGTCGAAGGTCGGCGCGTCCAACTGGCGCAAAGGCGCGCCGCCGATCCCGGGCCCCGGCATTACCGTCGAGCCGCCGGAGCCGATGCTCCTCGGCAACGACCTCAACAACCTCGACACGCTGGAGGAAGTGGCGCGGCGGATCTCGAATACGTACTGCTGCGATCTCTGTCCCAGCCGAACGCATGCGGTCCCCGGCGAAGGCGATCCGCACGCGCGGATGGTGCTCGTGGGCGAAGGCCCCGGCGCCACCGAGGACGCCACCGGCCGCCCGTTCGTGGGCGCCGCCGGCAACCTGCTCAACAGCATTCTCGAGGCTATTGAACTTCGTCGCGAAGAAGTGTACATCACCAACGTCGTGAAATGCCGGCCGCCGCAGAACCGGAAGCCGCTGCCCGACGAGATTGCCGCCTGCATTCCGTACCTGCACCGCCAGCTCTCGCTCATCCGGCCGGGGGTGATTCTGGCGATGGGCGGCACCGCGGGCGAAGCGTTGCTCGGCGTGCGCAAGAGTCTCGGCGAGCTCCGCGGCAAGGTGCACCGGTACGGCACCATCCCGCTTGTGGTCACCTACCATCCGGCGGCGCTGCTCCGCAACCCGAACTGGAAGAAGCCGACCTGGGATGACGTCCGTATCGCCCGCCAGCTACTCGACCGCTGATCCCTACGTCGGCCGCGCCGCGCCCTGGAGCCCCGAGGCCGAGCAGGCGGTGCTCGGCGCGATGCTGCTCGACCAGGACGCGGCGCTCCGCGCGGTGGAGATGGTGGACGACACCATGTTCTACCGCGAGGAGCACCGCCGGCTCTTCCGCGCGCTCCGGGCGCTGGTCGAGCGGCGCGTCACCATCGATCACGTCACCCTGCGCGACGAGCTGGAGCGCCGCGGCGACCTGGAGGCCACCGGCGGCCCCGCCTACGTGGCCGAGTTGGTCGATGCGGCGCCGACCGCGGCCAACCTCGAGTTCCACGCCCGGATCCTCCGCGACAAGGCGATCCTCCGTCGCCTGATCGAGACCTCCACCCAGATCATCACCGAGGCGTACGACGGGCGCGTTGCGGCGGGCGACCAGCTCGACCAGGCCGAGTCCCGCATCTTCAGCATCTCGGAACAGCGGCTCGACCAGGGCTTCACCCGGATCAAGGAGATGCTCTGGCCCACGATGGAGCGCATTGAAACGCTCCAGCGGAGCGGCAAGTCGATTACCGGAGTGGGGAGCGGGTTCGACAAACTGGACGAGATGACGTCGGGGTTTCAGCCGTCGGAGCTGATCGTGGTGGCGGCGCGGCCCTCGATGGGCAAGACGGCGTTCTGCCTGAACGTCGCCACCAACGCGGCGCTCAACGCGCACGGCGTCGCCATCTTCTCGCTGGAAATGTCCAAGGAGTCGCTGGTGCAGCGCATGCTCACCGCCGAGGCGCGGGTGGACAGCCAGCGGGTGCGGCGCGCGGCGCTTCGGGACAGCGATTTCTCCATGCTGGCACGGGCCGCGGGCGTCTTGCAAGGGTGCAAGATCTGGATCGACGACACGCCGGCCATCACGCTACTGGCCATGCGCGCCAAGGCGCGGCGGCTCAAGGCGGAGCACGACATCGGGCTCATCGTGGTGGACTATCTCCAGCTGATGCGGAGCCCAGAGTACGCGGAGAACCGGGTGCAGGAAATCTCGGATATCTCGCGGTCGCTCAAAGCGCTCTCGCGTGAGCTGCAGGTACCCCTCATCGCACTCTCGCAGCTCTCGCGCGCCTCGGAGCAGCGCGGAGGCGAGCGCAAGCCGATCCTCTCCGACCTGCGCGATTCAGGCGCCATCGAACAGGACGCCGATCTCGTCATCTTCATCCACCGGCCCGAGTACTACGACCGGGACGACGAAACCAAGCGCGGCCGGGCCGACGTCATGCTGGCCAAGAACCGGAACGGCCCGACCGGAGACATCGAATTGTTCTTTCATCGCGAGTATACCCGGTTCGATAACTTCACGAGCCGAGAGGAGCCGGAATAGCATGGCGCGAGTGCGGTCGGTATATCGCTGCGCTGAGTGCGGGCACGAACACCCGAAGTGGGCGGGCCGCTGCGAGGCGTGCGGGGCCTGGAACGCCGTGAGCGAAGAGCCGGGCGATCGGGCGGACAGGCGGGCAGGCGGACGGAGAGGCGGCAAAGACCGCCTGACCGCCCGTCCGCCCGACCGCCTGCGCGACATCGCGGCCGAGCCGCTCGAGCGCTGGCGCACCGGCATCCAGGAATTCGACTTCGTGCTGGGTGGCGGCATCGTGCCGGGCTCGATGACGCTGATCGGCGGCGAGCCGGGCATCGGGAAGAGCACGCTGCTGATGCAGGCCGCGGCGCGGCTCGAGACCGAGGGACGCCGGGTGCTCTACGCGAGCGGCGAGGAGAGCCCGGACCAGCTCCGCTTGCGCGCCGACCGCCTGGAAGAAGACGCCGGCGCCGTGCACGTACTGGGCGAAACCCGGCTCGAGGCGATCGTGGCCTCGGCGGCGGCGCTTCAGGCGGACGTCGTGGTGCTCGACTCGATCCAGACGGTATACACCGACCTGCTCGAGAGCGCGCCGGGCAATGTGGGCCAGGTGCGCGAGTGCTCCGGCCAGCTCATGCGGTTCGCCAAGGAGACGGGGACAGCGGTGGTCGTGGTGGGGCACGTCACCAAGGGCGGCGGCATCGCGGGGCCTAAGACGCTGGAGCACATCGTCGACACGGTGCTCTACTTCGAAGGCGAATCGACGCTGGACTATCGCCTGCTACGCGCGACCAAGAACCGGTTCGGCTCGGTGGACGAGCTGGGCGTCTTCTCCATGACCGAGCGCGGGCTCGTGGCGGTGCCCAATCCGTCTGCCGTGTTCCTCGCGGCGAGAGCCGATGGCACCGCGGGAAGTGCAATCACCGCGCTCATGGAAGGCACCCGGCCGGTGCTGGTGGAGGTGCAGGCGCTCGCGGCCAATTCGGGATACGGCACGCCGCAACGCGTGGCGACCGGCATCGACCCCAAGCGGCTTGCGGTGCTGCTCGCAGTGCTGGAGCGGCGGGCGGACACGAGCTTTGCCGATCTCGACGTCTTCGTGCAGGTCACGGCAGGCGTGCGGCTCAACGAGCCGGGCGCCGATCTCGCGGTCGCGGCGGCGCTGCTCTCGAGCCTCTACAATCGCCCCGCGCCCGCGGACGGAATCTTTCTCGGCGAGGTCGGCCTCGGCGGCGAGATCCGGCCCACCGGCGCCGTGGAGCGTCGGGTGGCCGAGGCGGCGCGACTCGGCTTCCGCAGGGTGTTCGGCGCGGCACGCGCGCCGCTCCAGGTGCCGGGCGTGGCGCACGTCGGATTGGAGCACGTCGACCAACTGGTGCGGGCGCTTGCCGCGTGACGTAGGCGCGATCGTGGTGGCGGCGGGGCAGGGGCGGCGCCTGGGCAGCGGCGAGCCGGGCGCGGTGCCCAAGCAGTATCGCGAGATCGGTGGTGTGCCGATGGTGGTGCGCGCGGTCAGGCCGTTCGCGGCGCACCGCGAGGTGGCACAGGTCGTGGTCGTACTGCCCCCGGGCGACGCGGCGGACCCGCCGGATTTTCTGGCGGCGCTTGCCGGTCCGGCCGCGGGCAGCGGCACTCGAGCCGCCTCGATGCTCACGTTCGTTGGCGGCGGATGCGAGCGAACCGATTCGGTGCGCGCCGGCCTTGCCGCGCTCAACCCTGATTGCCGGGTCGTGCTGGTGCACGACGCGGCACGTCCGTTTGTGGATGCGGACACGATCCATGCCGTCATCCGCACGGCGCGCACCGGCATCGGTGCGGTGGCGGCGGTGCCCGTGGCCGACACGCTGAAAGAGGCGGCGGACGGCGACGCGGGCCGGGTGGCGCGCACGGTGCCGCGCGAGCGGCTCTGGCGCGCGCAGACCCCGCAGGGATTTCCGCGCGAGCTGATTGTCGCCGCATACGCGCGGGCCGCGGACGAGCTCGCCGTCGCGCGGAGGACCACCGGGGGCGCCACGTCGGGCGCCGCACATGTGGGCGTCACCGACGACGCCGCGCTGGT
Source organism: Gemmatimonadales bacterium (assembly GCA_036279355.1). NCBI lineage: Bacteria > Pseudomonadati > Gemmatimonadota > Gemmatimonadia > Gemmatimonadales > Gemmatimonadales bacterium. Next base: position 145,207 of record DASUJH010000007.1, on the reverse strand, counting down.
CGAGCGCCTGGGCGCCGAGGTGCGCCTCGTGCCGGGCTCGCCGGCCAATCTCAAGATCACGACCCCCGCCGACTTCGCGTGGGCCGAATCGTGGGCGGCGCAACTGTGATCCTTCCCTTTCGCACCGACGCCGAGCAGCGCGCCGCGACACCGGACGTACGCGCGCACCTCCTGAGCGGCGGCCTCCTCGCCTATCCCACCGAGACGGTGTATGGCCTCGGCTGCCTTCCGGTCGCAGACCGCATCGTTGCGCTCAACCTGCTCAAGGGCCGCGCACCGGAAAAGCCGTTCCTCCTGCTCGTTGCGAGCCGCGCAATGGCGGAGGCGTGGGGCCTCATCTTCAACCCAGCCGCCGTCGCACTCGCACGCGCCTTCTGGCCGGGGCCGCTCACGCTCGTGCTGCCCGCGGGGGGCGGCCGGCTGCCGGACGCGCTCCGCGGCCCCGAGGGCGGAATCGCCGTGCGCCACACCTCGCACGCGGGCATCGCCCGGCTGGTGGAAGCGCTCGATCAGCCGCTCACGTCGACCTCGGCCAACCATCCCGGCGAGCCGCCCGCGCCGGGCGTCGAGCGGCTGGTCGAGCGCTTTCACGCCGCCGTGGACGACGGCCAGCTCCTCGTGCTCGACGGCGGCGTGCTCGGCAACGTGCCACCGTCCACGCTGGTCGACTGCACCGGCGCGCTCCCGCGCCTCGTGCGCGAGGGTGCGATTCCGCGCGACGAGCTGGCGGCGATGGTACGACGCTGGTAGCGGCGGCGGGCCGACTACATTTCGAGCCACCTGAACCACGACGTGATCCGATGAACGTGCTGTTCATATGCACCGGCAACACCTGCCGCAGTCCCATGGCCGAGGCGCTGCTCCGCCAGGCCATCGACGCGCGCGGCCTCGCCGGGCAGGTGACGGCGGCGTCCGCCGGCACCGGCGCCTGGGACGGCGCGCCCGCATCGGAGGGCGCGTATCTCATCGGGCTCGAGCACGGCATGGACCTCTCCGACCATCGGGCGCGGCTCCTCACGAAGGAAATCGTGCAGGGCGCCGACGTGGTGCTCGCGATGGGGCGGTCGCACGCGGCGCGCGCGGCCGAGTTGGGCGGCGGCGACCGGGTGCACCTGCTCGGCGAGTTTGCCGGCCGCACCGGCGCGGACGCCGAGATCAGCGACCCGTTCGGCGGCGACCTGCACGACTACCGGCGTACCTTCGAGGAACTCCAGCAGCTCATCGGCAGCGTGGCCGCGCGCGTGGCCGCGGAGCGCTCGGGTGATCAGCGGTAGCGCGCGCGGCTTCGCCCTCCTGGGCGATCCGGTCGCCCACTCGCTCTCGCCGGCCATGCACACGGCGGCCTTCCGGGCTTTGGGCCTCGACGCCGCGTACGTGCCGCTCCGCTGCACCGCCGAGGACGTCCCCCATCTCATCCGCGCCTTGGCCCATGCGGGCGGGGGCGGCAATGTCACCGTCCCGCACAAGGGCGTCGCCGCGCGCGCCGTGGAGCGGCTCTGCGAGCGGGCCCGCGCGCTCGAGGCGTGCAACACCTTCTGGGGCGACGGCAACACCACCGCCGGCGATCTCACCGATGTGGCCGGCGTGCTCGAGGCACTCGACGCGCTGGAGCCGCCGCGCGCGGGGTGGCTCCTCGCGGGCACCGGCGGGTCCGCGCGCGCGGTGGTCGGTGCGGCGCGGGAGCGCGGCACGGGTGTCGCGGTGCTCTCGCGCGATCTCACGAGTCAGCGGGAGTTCGAGGCGTGGGCCGTCGCGCGCGGCGTGCCGGTGGTGCCGCCCGAGAGCTGCGGCGTCCTGATCAACGCCACACCGCTCGGCCTCCGCCCCGATGATCGGCCGCCCATCGCGCCCGAGCTGGCACCGGACGCGCGCGTGGCGCTCGATCTCGTGTACACGCGGGGAGAGACCGCGTGGGTGCGGGCGCTGCGCGCGCGCGGATTCCGCGCGGCGGACGGTCGAGGAGTGCTGGTTGCTCAGGGCGCGGCGGCGTTTTCCTGCTGGTTTCCCGCCACGCCCGCGCCTCGCGACATCATGCGGGCCGCGGTGGATACGGCACTCCGTTGAAGGCGCTCACGTGACCGCGCTCGCGGAGATTGCCCGTGTGGCGCGCGAGGTCGAGCGCTGGCTCCTTCCCGCCGAATGCCTCCTCTGCCAGGAACCCGTCCCCGAGCGCGAGGGCGACGCGCTCGTCTGCGGCCTCTGCCGCGCGCGCTGGCGTCCGCTGCCCGATCCGCTCTGCCCGCGCTGCGGCGAGCCCCGGCGCGACCCCGATCCGTGCCGCCTCTGCGCCGAGTGGCCCGCATCGCTCGGCCGAGTGCGAAGCGCGGTGCGATTGGAGGGCGGCGCCCGCGCGCTCGTGCACCGACTCAAGTACCACGGCTGGTGGCGCGCTGCGGAGCCGATGGCCGCGAGCATGCGCCTGCTCGAGCCATTGACGGGGCGGGTATGCTTGATACCGATTCCGCTTGCGCCTCGGCGCGAGCGGGAACGGGGCTACAATCAGAGCGAGCGCTTGGCGACCACCCTCGGCCGCCTGATGAGCCTGCCGGTGCGCACCGATGTGCTCCGCCGCGTGCGCAACACCGGCACCCAGACGGCGCTCACGCCGGACGAGCGCCGGGCCAACGTGGCCGGGGCCTTCGCGGCGTGCGCCTCGCGCGCGGTGCGCGGGCGGTGCGTCGTGCTGGTGGACGACGTGTTCACCACCGGCGCTACGCTGGCGTCCGCGGCCGAAGCGCTCAGCGCGGCGGGCGCGGCGCAGATCGAAGCGGTAACGTTCGGACGGGCGGGCTAACCGGACACGGCAAGGAGAAAAGGCATGGCGGTTCGCGTCGGCATCAACGGGTTCGGCCGCATCGGGCGCAACGTGGTTCGGGCGGCGTCCCGCATGGGCGTGAAGGAGCTCGAGTTCGTCGCGGTGAACGACATCACCGACATCAGGACGCTCGCGCACCTGCTCAAGTACGACTCGGTGCACGGCCGCTATCCCGGCACGGTCGAGCCTGCCGCCGACGGCATCCGGGTGGACGGCAAACTGGTGAAGGTGCTCTCCGAGCGTGACCCGGCCAAGCTCCCCTGGAAGGAGCTCGGCGTGGAGCTGGTGCTCGAGTCCACCGGCCGCTTCACCGAGCGCGACCAGGCGGCCAAGCATCTCGAGGCCGGTGCCAGGCGCGTCATCATCTCCGCCCCCGCCAAGCACGAGGACATCACGCTCTGCTACGGCGTGAACCAGCAGAAGTACGACCCGCACAAGCACCAGGTCATCTCCAACGCGAGTTGCACGACGAACTGCCTCGTGCCGGTGGTGCGGGTCATTCTCGACAATTTCGGCTTCGTGAGCGGGTTCATGACCACCGTGCACTCGTACACCAACGATCAGCAGATCCTGGACCTGCCACACAAGGATCTGCGCCGTGCCCGCGCCGCCGCGGTCTCGATCATCCCGACCACGACCGGCGCAGCCAAGGCCACGAGCCTGGTGATTCCCGAGGTAAAGGGCAAGATCGATGGCGTGGCGCTCCGGGTGCCGACGCCCGACGTGTCGGTCGTCGCACTCACGTGCGTCGTGGAGAAGGCCACCACCGGCGACGCCGTAAACGAGGCCTTCCGCAAGGCCGCCGCCTCCGGCCCGCTCAAGGGCATCCTCGAGGTGAGCGACGAGCCGCTCGTGTCGGTCGATTACACGGGCGACCTGCACTCGAGCACCGTCGACGCGCTCTCCACCAACGTGGTGAACGGCACGCTGGTGAACGTCACGTCCTGGTACGACAACGAAATGGGCTATTCGGCGCGTTGCGTGGACGTGCTGCGGTACGTCGGAAGCCGGAAGTGAAGCGCACGCTCGAATCGCTCGACCCGGCCGCGCTGGAGGGACGCCGCGCGCTGGTGCGAGTCGACTTCAACGTGCCGCTCAAGGGCGGCGCGGTGGCCGACGACATCCGGATCCGCGCCGCGCTCCCCACGATCAAGTATCTCCGCGACAAGGGCGCCCGGGTGGTGCTGCTCTCGCATCTGGGCCGTCCCAAGGGCACGCCCGATCCGGCGTGCTCGCTTCGCCCCGTGGTGCGGGCGCTGGAAAAGCTGCTCGGCTCGCCGGTCACCTTTTTGGCCGACCCGCTCTCGCCCGAGGCGGCGACCGAGACGAAACGCATGCCGCGCGGCGGCGTGGCGCTGGCCGAGAACACGCGGTTTTTGCCGGGCGAAGAGCAGAACGACTCCGAGCTGGCTCGAAAACTGGCCGCGCTCGGCGATTTCTACGTGAACGACGCCTTCGGCTCCGCGCACCGGGCCCACGCGAGCACCGAGGCGGTGGCGCATCTCCTCAAGCCCGCCGTCTCCGGCTCTCTCATGGAGCGCGAGCTCAAGTACCTCGGCGAGGCGCTGAATCATCCTCGGCGGCCGTTCGTCGCCGTGCTGGGCGGCGCCAAGATCAGCGGCAAAATCGATCTGATCGAGGCGCTGCTTCCCAAGGTCGATGCGATCCTCATCGGCGGCGCCATGGCCTGCACCTTCTTCAAGGCGATGGGGCTGGAGACCGGTAACTCGCTGGTCGAAGCGGATCGGGTGGACATGGCGCGTGCACTGATGGAGAAGGCCGGCCGCAAGCTGGTGCTGCCCAGCGGCGCCGTGGTAGCGCGCGAGCTCGCGCCTGGCGTCGAGACGCGCACCGTGGCCAGAGACGCAATCCCGCCCGGCTGGGCGATGTACGACATCGACCCGCTCACCGAGCAGGACTACAGCGCCCGGATCGAGCAGGCCGGCACCGTCGTATGGAACGGGCCAATGGGCGTGTTCGAGACGCCGCCGTTCGATCACGGCACCCGCGCCATCGCCGCGGCGATGGCGCGCGCCACCGAGCGCGGCACGGTGACGGTGGTGGGCGGCGGCGATTCGGCCGCAGCGGTGGCGGAGGCGGGACTCGACGCGCGCATGACGCACGTGTCGACCGGTGGCGGGGCGTCGCTCGAGTTTCTCGAGGGCCGGGTGCTGCCGGGTGTGGCTGCGTTGGACGAGGTGTAATGGCGCGCCCGCTCATTTTTGCGGCCAATTGGAAGATGCACCACGGTCCGGGCGCCGCGCGCACGTTCGCCACCCGGTTCATGGAGCTGGTGGCACCGGCCGAGGGCCGGAATCTCTGGTTTTTTCCGCCGAACGTCTCGATCGCCGCACTGGCCGAGGCCTTCCGGCCGCGCCCGGACATTCGGGTTGGCGTGCAGAACGTGCACTGGGAGCCCAAGGGGGCGTTCACCGGTGAGCTCTCGCTCCCGCTCGCCATCGAAGCTGGAGCCACGCTCACACTGGTCGGGCACTCGGAGCGGCGCCATCTCTTCGGCGAGACGGCCGAGCAGAGCGCTCGCAAGGTGAAGGCGGCCCTCGCGGCGGGTATCGGGGTGGTGCTCTGCGTCGGCGAGACGCTTGCCCAGCGGGAGGCGGGCCGTACCGAGGATGCCGTGAGGCGGCAGCTCGAGCCGGTGCCCGCCAGCGATCCGTCGCGGGTCGTGATCGCGTACGAGCCGGTCTGGGCCATCGGCACCGGCCGGAACGCCACACCGGAAGACGCGGCTCTGGTGCACCGGTTCATTCGCGCGTATCTCGCCGAGCGCGGCTGGCCGCCGGGCGTCCGGGTGCTCTACGGCGGCAGCGTAAGCGGCGCCAACGTGCGCGCGCTCCTGGCCGAGCCGGACATCGACGGGGTATTGGTGGGAGGCGCCAGCCTCGCAGCGGAGGGGTGGGCGGAAATCATCTCCGCCGGTTGATTTGCGCCACCGTTTCCACTACGCTTCCGCGCCATGTTTTACTTCCTGCTCGTTCTGCTCATTCTCGATGCGCTGATCCTGTCGGTCGTGGTCCTTCTCCAGGCCGGCGAGGGCGGCGGACTTGCGGCCCTGGGCGGCGCCGGGGGCACCATGGACAACCGGGTGCTCGGCGGACGCCAGGCCGTCACCATCCTCACCAAGATGACCTGGTGGTGCGGCGGCATCTTCCTGTTCCTCTCGCTGGTGCTCTCGTTCGTGCACCCGGCCGTCGGGAATAGCGAGCTGCAGCAGCGGCTCCAGAGCGCAGTGCCTGTAGCGCCGGCGCCGCTGCCCGGCGTGACGCCGTCGGTGCCGGGAGCTGGAGCGGGCGCGGCATCGCCGGATGCGGCCAGCCCAAATGCGGCCAGCCCAAATGCGGCCAGCCCAAATGCGGCCAGCCCAAATGCGGCCAGCCCGAACGCTGGGCCCGCCGCGGCACCCAACCCTGCCGCGCCGACGTCAGCCGCACCCAAGCAGGGGCCGCCCGCACCATCTCCCAAGTCGGCGCAGCCGTCCACCAAGCCGGCGCAACCCTCCGCGCCCAAGCCGTGACGAAGCGGATGGCTCGACCGGGCAACGCGAGCGGGGTGACCGGGTGACCGATCGCCCCGCCTTCGTATTGCTGGAGGACGGCGCGTGGTTTTCGGGCAGCGTGCCGCGGCCGCTCGACCCCTCGTTCGGTGAGGTGGTCTTTACCACAAGTCTCACCGGCTATCAGGAGACGTTCACGGACCCGAGCTACCTGGGCCAGATCGTCGTCATGACGGCGCCGATGATCGGCAATTACGGGATCAACACCGAGGACATGGAGTCGGAACACCCGCAGGTGAGCGGAGTCGTCGTACGCGAGCTGGCGCGAGAGCCGTCCAACTGGCGCGCCACGGCCTCGCTCGACGCTTGGCTCGCGTCGGCCGGCGTTCCAGTCATCGAGGGGGTCGATACGCGACGCCTCACCCGGCACCTGCGGGAGCGGGGCGCGATGCGCGGCGTGCTGGCCGAGGGGCACGCACCGACGCCCGAGCTTACGGCGCAGCTACTCACGTCGCCTTCGATGGAGGGGCTCGACCTCGCATCGCGCGCCACCGTGCGCGAGCGACACACCGAGGGCGCGGGGCCGCACGTGGTGGCGTACGACTTCGGAATGAAGCGCAACATCGTGCGCATGCTGGTGGATGTGGGCTGCCGAGTAACTGTCGTGCCCGCCACGACGCCCGCGGCGGCGGTACGCGCGCTCGCGCCCGACGGTCTCTTTCTCTCGAACGGTCCGGGCGATCCGGCCGCCGTTGAATACGCCTTCGCCCCGATCCGCGAGCTCACCACCGCCGGCCTTCCGACCTTCGGCATCTGCCTCGGCCATCAGCTCATCGGCCTCGCATTCGGGGGTCGGACGGCCAAGATGCCGTACGGCCATCGCGGCGGGAATCATCCAGTGAGAGATGTGGCCCGGGGCACGGTGCTCATCACGACGCAGAATCACGGGTTCGCGCTGGTGGGCGACGAGGGCGGGGTGCCCGGCGCGCCGGGGCTCGAGGTGACGCACCTCAACCTGAACGACGGCACGATCGAGGGAATCCGGCATCGCGAGCTGCCGCTCTTTGCCGTGCAGTATCACCCGGAGGCGTCGCCGGGGCCGCACGACGCCTATCCGCACTTCGCCGAGTTCCTCGCCCTGGTGCGGTCCGGAACCTCGGCCAAGTTGCCAACCCCTTGACACTCAACAGGTAAGCTCCTAAGATCGGCGTCTAGGGGCCTCCTCTGGCGCCCGCCGTCTCAGACCCTCCTGGGGGATTGATGACCAAGGCCGATCTCGTCGAGCAGGTGACAGCGTCGATCGCCCGCACCGCGGGCCCGATGATCTCCAAGAAAGACTGCGCGCGCGTGGTGGACGCCTTTCTCGAGGCGGTGAAAGACGCGCTCAAGGCTCAACAGAACATCGAGGTGCGGGGGTTCGGCACCTTCAAGATCCGCCGTCGCAAGACCCGCATGGCGCGGAACCCGCGCACCGGCGATCCGGTTGAAGTAGCCGCGCGTCCGGTGCCCGTGTTCAAGCCCAGCAAAGAGTTGCGGGCGCTCGTCGCCGAGGAGGATGCGCCCGACGTGGAACCGGCGGAGCCGGTGCAGGGCGCCTGAGCCCGGCTCGCGAACCGATTGCATCATCTCGAGCCGCCGAGCGCGGCTCGACGTTTTTGAGGCCTCGTGCCCCGGGGGGTATCGTCCAGTGAGTGTGTCGCGTACCGCGTCCGAACCAGTCTCCATCGGCGCCACGATCGCCGTACGGGTGCTCCTCTTCGCGAGTTATGCCGAGGCGCTGGGGCGGGAGTCGCTCGAGCTCACGCTCGCCGCGCCGGCCAACGTTGCGTCGGTGCTCCGCGCGCTCAGCGCCATGCCGGGCGGCGACCGGCTGCCCCAGCGCCCGCTCTGCGCCGTGAACCTCGCGCACAGCCGGCCCGACGCGCCGCTCACCGAAGGAGACGAGGTCGCCATCCTGCCCCCGGTGGCAGGTGGGTAACGTGGGCTACCTGGTGGAGCGCCCGCTCGATCTGGGCCGACTCGTAAGCCTGGTCACGTCGCCGGAGCGCGGCGGCGTTGCATGTTTCCTGGGCGTCGTGCGCAACCATCACGAGGGGCGCGGCGTGGCGCGGCTCGACTATTCGGCGTACGGCCCGATGGCCGAGGCGGAGTGCGCGCGCATCGTCGACGAGGCGCGGGCGCGGTGGGACGTCGCGGTCGCGCTCGAGCATCGCATCGGTCCGCTCGAAATCGGTGAGGCGTCGGTGGCAATCGCCGCCGCCTCGGCGCACCGCGATGCCGCCTTTGCCGCATGCCGCTACGTGATCGAGGAGGTCAAGGCCCGGGTGCCGATCTGGAAACGGGAATACTTCAGCGACGGAACCGAGGAGTGGGTGGGGGCAGGGCATGCAACCGGTTGACCGCCTGTCGCGCCCCCTCGGAAGCCTCCGCGTGTCGGTCACCGACCGCTGCAACATGCGTTGCCGGTACTGCATGCCGGAGGAGCATTACGTCTGGCTCCCGCGGGCCTCGATTCTCACCTTCGAGGAGACCGCCCGGCTCGTCCGCGTCTTCACCGACCTCGGCGTGAGCAAGGTGCGCCTCACCGGCGGCGAGCCGCTCCTGCGGCACGATCTGCCCGCGCTGGTCCGGCAGCTCGCCGGCAATTCGGCCGTCCGCGATCTCGCGCTCACCACCAATGGCGTGCTGCTCGCGCGCGAGGCGGCGCGGCTCCGCGCGGCGGGGCTCGGGCGCGTCACCGTGAGTCTCGACACGCTGCGGCCGGAGCGGATGCTGGAGTTCGCGCGGAGCGCGCGGCATGCGGACATTCTCGAGGGCATCCGCGTCGCCCGCGCCGCGGGCTTTGAACGCATCAAGCTCAACACCGTCGTGATCCGCGGATACAACGACGACGAGTTACCGGATCTGATCGAGTTCGCCCGCGAGCACGAGGCGGAGGCGCGGTTCATCGAATACATGGACGTGGGCGGCGCCACCGGATGGAGCGTGGCGCAGGTGGTATCGCGGCGGGAGATGCTCGAGCGCCTGGAACGACAGTATGGCCCGATCGCGCCGTTGCCCGAACCCGGAGACCCGGCGGCCCCCGCCGAGCGCTTCGCCCTGCCGGACGGGGCCACCTTCGGCATCATCGCTTCTACGACGGCGCCCTTCTGCCGCACCTGCGACCGGAGCCGCCTCACGGCGGACGGCACTTGGTACCTCTGCCTCTACGCTGCCGGCGGCATCGACCTGCGCGAGCCGGTCCGTCTCGGCGCCACCGACGACGAGCTGCGCGCGCTCATCCGGAGCCGTTGGGAGGCCCGCACCGACCGCGGCGCCGAGGAGCGCCTCGGCCTCGCGGACCGCGGCGCGCTCTATCAGCTCGACACACTGCGCGCCGACCCGCGGCGCGAGATGCACACCCGCGGAGGTTGACCGACTCGCATGGCTTTGCACGTCGTGCTCATCGAGCCTCGCATTCCGCCGAACACAGGCAACATCGCCCGCCTCTGCGCGGCCACCGACACGCCGCTTCATCTCATCGAGCCGCTCGGCTTCAAGCTCGACCACCGCGAGGTGCAGCGCGCGGCGCTGGACTACTGGGACAAGGCCGACCTCTGGGTACACCACGACTGGTTCGCCTTCCGCGATGCGATCAGCCGCGACCGCTGCCTGTACTTCTCCGCCAACGCGGAGCGGGACTACCGGGACGCGCCCTACCGGAGCAACAGTTGCCTCGTTTTCGGCAACGAGACCGACGGCCTGCCGCAGCGCATTCTGGACAAGCATCCCGACCGCTGCTTCAGGATTCCGATGCCGGGTGACGTGCGGAGCCTCAACCTGGCCAACGCGGTGAGCATTGTACTCTACGAAGGGCTCAGGCAGCTTGGTGTCGGCGTGCCCGAAGCAGGGCTCGGCGTCTAGGACTGGGTTGATGGTTCACATCGAGTGAGGCGTGCCGCATGCCGCTGGTCAACATCTCCATCCTCAAGGGCAAGTCGCCCGCGTATGTCAAAGCCATTGGCGACGGCGTCAACTCCGCCGTAATCGAAACGATGGGCTTTCCGGCCGACGACCGCTACCAGATCATCACGGAACACGAGCCCTATTGCCTCGAGCACCAGACGCGCACCGCCGATCGGGTAATGATGTACCTCATCATGCGGAGCGGGCGGCCGGCCGAGGCGAAGAAGGCGTTCTACCGGAAGGCGGTGGAGAATCTGGCGCGCGATCCCGGCATCGATCCGGCCAACGTGCTCATCACGATCGTCGAGAACCGCGACATCGACTGGTCGTTCCGCGACGGTGTCGCGCAGTTCGTTCCGTAGGAGGCGCGAGGCGGCATGCAGCACAAGCTTCTGGCGACGGCCGACGGGCAGCGGACGTTCGCGCTGATCTTCGAGACCGGCGACGAGGTGCTGGATGGGCTGCACGCGTTCGCCCGCGAGCAGCATCTGGCCGGGAGCCGCTTCACCGCGATTGGCGCATGCCGCGAGGTGACGCTGGGCTACTTCGAATGGCAGTCCAAGCAGTACCGGCCGATCCCGGTCCAGGAGCAGGTCGAGGTGCTGTCGCTCGTAGGTGATGTGAGCCTGGCGCCCGACGGGCAGCCCAAGGTGCATGCGCACCTGGTGGTGGGCAAGTCCGACGGCACAGCGCACGGAGGGCATCTCCTGCGGGCCATCGTGCGGCCGACGCTCGAGGTGATGCTGACCGAGGAGCCGGCGCACCTGCAGCGGGTGTTCGATCCCGCCGCGGGGATTGCGCTGATCCGGGTCTGACCCGGCGCCCTGCGATGGATCTCGAGCGCGCGGCCCGCGACGCCGAGGACCGGTTTTTCGGCGCGCTGCTCGGGCGGGACCGCGCCGCCCTAGAGCGCGTGCTCACATCCGACTTCGTTCTCATCGACGTGATGACCGGCTCGGAGATTCCGGGCGCGGTGCTGCTCGACCTGGTCGGCGCGGGGCAGCTCGTGTTCGAGACGATTGACCGGGTGGATGCACGCGTGCGGGTCTACGGCGATGCAGCGGTCGTCACCGGGCAGACCCGCATGCGGGGACGGTTCGGTGAGCAGAGCTTCGGCGCCCATAGTCGCTACACGCACATCTACGTGTCGGACGGCCGCGAGTGCAGGCTGGCCTCGGCGCAGGGTACGCCGATCGCGCCGGCGGCGGCGTGACCGGCGCCGCGGGGTCGCCCGTGCTGCCTGAGCTTCGGCCCACTCCCTACGCGATCCGGGTCGAGGACGACGTGCTGGACGATCTTCGCACGCGAATCCGGCGCACGCGCTGGCCCGACCAGCTCCCCGGGATCGGCTGGGAGCAAGGCACCGAGCTCGGCTATCTGCGCGAGCTGCTCGCGTACTGGGCCGACGGGTTCGACTGGCGCGCACGCGAGCGCGAGTTGAACGACTTTCACCATTACCGCGCTGAGCTGGACGGTCTCGGCATCCACTTCGTCCACGAGCGCGGCACCGGACGCGACGCCGTTCCCCTGGTGCTGACCCACGGGTGGCCAAGTACGTTTCTCGAGCTCCTGCCCCTGGTGCCGTTGCTCACCAATCCCGCCGCGCACGGGCTCGATGCGCCCGCGTTCGACGTGGTGATCCCATCGTTGCCTGGGTACGGCTTTTCAGATCGGCCAGCGCGCCAGGGCATGACGATGCCGTACGTCGCGGGGCTCTGGCACCGGCTCATGCACGGGCTGGGCTACGAGCGCTACGGCGCCGTCGGCGGAGACTTCGGCGCGGCGGTGAGCGCATACCTCGGCCGCGACCACCCGGGGTCGGTCATCGGCATCCACCTGTACACGCTCGATGTGGCGCCGTACGCGGGGCCGGGCGCGCGCCCGCTCACGGAGGTCGAGGCCGCCTACGACGCATACATGGAAACGTGGTGGCGGGCCGAAGGCGGGTACAAGCAGATTCAGGCGACGAAGCCCGGAACCGTCGGATACGGGCTCAACGATTCGCCGGCCGGCCTCGCGGCCTGGCTCATCGAGAAGTGGCGGTCGTGGGGCGGTTGCGCCGGCGATGTCGAGCGCGGCTTCAGCCGCGACTTCCTGCTTTCGACGCTCACGATCTACTGGGCGACCCAGACGATTACGTCGTCGATGCGAACCTATTACGACGACCGCCGCCTCGGTCCCGTGGGGCCGCACGACTACGTGGGTGTGCCGACGGCGGTCGCTGTATTCAACCACATGACGATCCCGGAAGGTGTACCGCCCCGGGAGTGGGTTGAGCGTTTGTACGCCGTCCGCCGGTGGACTGAGATGCCGAGGGGCGGCCACTTCGCGGCGTGCGAGGAGCCGGAGCTGCTGGCCCGCGATATTGGGGCGTTCTTCGGAGAGCTTTGCCAGCGGCGCGAGTAGACCGGCCGCGGCGTCCGCGGAACCTTCACGAAAGGCAGGTTATGTCCTCTCATCCGATCGCGCGCGGCGGCATAGTGGGTCTCCTCATTGCGCTGCCGGTCGTGTCGCCAGGCGCGCTCGCCCAGGCCCGCGCGCCCGGTGTGGCGCCGTTCATCGCGGTGGACGACGCGGTGGTGGCGCTGGCGCACGTGCGGGTGATCGACGGCACCGGCGCCCCGGCACGCGACGATCAGACGCTGGTGATCGCGAACGGGCGCATCGCGGCGCTCGGCCCCGCATCGAGCACAACGGTGCCCGCGGGTGCCAAGATGCTGGACAAGAGCGGCTATACCGTCATCCCCGGCCTCGTCGGCATGCACGATCATCTGTACTACTCCGCGTCGATCTCGGCGCAGCGGGGGCCGGACGGCCGGATTGCGGAGCCGGGGTTCTACGTCGATGAGCTGCCGTACTCCGCGCCGCGCCTGTACCTCGCGGCGGGTGTCACCACGCTCCGCACCACTGGCAGCGTCGAGCCGTACACCGATCTCAAGGTGCGGCAGCGCATCGAGAGCGGCGCAATGCCGGGCCCGCACATCGACGTCACGGCGCCCTACCTGGAGGGCAAGGGGACCGCGTTCGCCCAGATGCACGAGCTGGACGGCCCGGACGATGCGCGCCGCCTCGTCTCGTACTGGAGCGGCGAGGGGATGACCTCGTTCAAGGCGTATATGAACATCACCCGCGCGGAGCTGGCCGCGGCGGTGGCCGAGGCGCACCGGCTCGGGCACAAGCTCACCGGGCACCTCTGCTCGGTCACCTGGCCCGAGGCCATCGCGGCCGGTATCGATGATTTCGAGCACGGTCCGGTCTTCACTGACACCGAGTTCGTCCCGGACAAGAAGGCTGACGAATGTCCGTCGGGGGCCGCCCGTGCCCAATCGTGGGACCGTATCGCCATCGACGGTCCCGAGGTGAAGCGGCTCATCGCGAGCCTCGTCACGCACCATGTTGCGGTGACCTCGACGCTCCCGGTGTTCGAGCTGTTCATGATGGGGCGGCCGCGGCTCGAGCAGCGCGTGCTCGATGCGATGTCGGCCGAAGCGCGCTCGAGCTATCTCACCGAACGTGCGGCAGTGAGCACGGCCGGCAATGCGAATGCGCTGCCCGAGGCCACGCTCAAGAAGGAGATGGACTTCGAGCGGGCGTTCGCCAAGGCCGGCGGCTTGCTCCTCGCCGGCCCCGACCCCACGGGCAACGGCGGCGTGCTCCCGGGCTTCGGCGATCAGCGGGAAATCGAGCTGCTGGTGGAGGCCGGCTTCAGCGCGGCGGACGCCATCCGCATCGCCACGTTGAACGGCGCGCGCTTCCTCGGCCGGGACGACCGGATCGGCGCGCTGGCGCCGGGCAAGCAGGCCGACGTCGTGGTCATCAAGGGCGATCCCACGCGGACGATCGCCGACATCGAGAACGTCGAGCTTGTGTTCAAGGATGGCGTGGGCTACGACGCGCCCAAGCTGATCGAGTCGGTGCGCGGCAAGGTGGGAATCTGGTGACTGCGCGCGGGCGGCGTGGGCCGCCCGCGTGCTACTGCCTGACCCAGGTCGGGCGAAGGTCGCGCGTCACCTCGTAGACGAGATTGCGCACCACCTGCCCGTAGGCCTCGTCGGGGTCACGCGCCGACACGACCGGGAGATGGCCGTCGATGGCCAGGGTACCCACCGTGCCGCGGGCCGTGGCGCTCGAGCGCCACATCGTGCCGCCGGTTTCGGTGGAGAGCAACCGGACCGAGAGCAGGCCGGACACCGAGGCCTTGACGCGCGCACCACCCGAGAGGGCGATCGTGCCGCGCGGCTTCACGCCCGTCATCGTGAGCTCGCCCAGAAATACCGCCGGGACGTGCTTTTCCCGCCCCAGCGCCTGCGCCATCGCGGCGGGGTCGGCATCGGGCGCCAGGTTGTGGAGTGCCGAATCGGTGGCCGAGAGCTCAAGCAGCTCGACATCCGACTGGCTCTGCAGGAGCGCTTCGGCAAAGCCCTGGGTCGCGAGCGTGCCCAGCCCGTCGTCGTCGCGCTCGGAGGTGAAGGTAACGATCGCGACGCGCCCATACGGTTGGAGGGCGAGGCGCGGTGGTACCTCGGCGTACTTGGCGCCGCAGGCCGGGAGAGCCAGGATGCCGCAAAGCGCCAGCGCGCGCCGCGCGCGAACACTCCTCCGGGGGCCGTGCCTGGGCATATTCCTGCACTTGGTCGGGGACTCGGGCCCAGGTGGCAAGAGGCGAGCCACACCGCGGGCCGGCGCTATCGTCCCTACGACGACAAAGCCATGCGGCGCGTCCGCCGCGAACGCGATGGGGAGGGTAAATGCCGGCAGACAGCGCGCTGCGCGAGCAGGTGGCCGCGCTCCTCGATTGGTCGGACGCCCATGTGAATTTCGATGCCGCGGTGGCCAACCTGCCCGCGGCCCTGCGCGGCCAGGCGCCGGCCGGGTTGCCATACTCTCCGTGGCAACTGCTCGAGCACCTTCGCCTCGCGCAGCACGACATCCTCGACTTCTGCCGGCATGCCGGCTACGAGCAGCTCACGTGGCCTGACGATTACTGGCCGCGCACGGCCGCGCCGCCCTCGGCCGCCGCTTGGGACGAGAGCGTGCAGTCGTTTCGCGCCGATCGCTCGGCGCTTCAGGCGATGTCGCGGGATCCGTCGCTGGATCTGGGCGCGCGCATCCCGCACGGCACGGGGCAGACGTTCCTCCGCGAGCTGCTGCTCGCCGCCGACCATGCGGCGTATCATGTGGGCGAGCTAATAGTCGTGCGCCGGCTGCTCGGCGCGTGGCCCGCGCACTCGTGATCCGTTCGCGTCGCACGTTCGATCAGAGTATCCGATGATGCACTCCGCGCCGACGATTCTCGATACGATTGGCAATACGTC
This sequence comes from Gemmatimonadales bacterium, assembly GCA_036279355.1. Classification (NCBI taxonomy): domain Bacteria; kingdom Pseudomonadati; phylum Gemmatimonadota; class Gemmatimonadia; order Gemmatimonadales; species Gemmatimonadales bacterium. Next base: position 129,621 of record DASUJH010000007.1, on the reverse strand, counting down.
CTTGCTCCCGCTGCGTCACGTCGTTCCCGACAACGGCGCGCGCATCCTGCTCAAGCTCGAAAGTGAAAACCCCACCGGCAGCATGAAGGACCGGATGGCGCTGGCAATGATCGAGGCGCCGGAGCTCGATGGGCGGCTGCCGCCGGGCGGCGCCGTGGTCGAATACACCGGCGGCAGCACCGGGGTCTCGCTGGCCCTTGTCTGTGCCGTGAAGCGCCATCCGCTCCACATCGTCACCTCGGATGCGTTCGCCAAAGAAAAGCTCGATCACATGCGGCTGCTCGGCGCCGAGCTCACCATCGTACCGAGCGTCGGCGGCAGGATGACGGAAAAGCTGACGAAGGACATGATCGCCGAGGCGGGCGCCATCGCGGCGCGGACCGGCGCTTACTGGACCGACCAGATGCGCAACGAGGACCAGATCGGCGCATACGTCAAGCTCGCGGACGAAATCTGGGGGCAGATGGAAGGCAGGCTGACGGCTTTCGTACAGAGCGTCGGTACGGCGGCGTCGCTGCGCGGGACTGCAGAAGAGCTGCGTCGCCGAAACGGTCGCATTTGCATTATTGCGGTCGAGCCATCGGAGTCCGCGGTGCTGTCCGGCGGCCCATCGGGCGCGCACAAGATCGACGGCGTTGGTGCAGGGTACGTCGTGCCTCTCTGGCACCCGGGCATCGCGGATTCCATCGAGCGCGTATCGACGGCGGACGCCAGAGCCATGGCATTCCGCCTTGCGCGCGAGGAGGGACTCTTCTGCGGCACGTCCACCGGTGGCAACGTGGTGGCCGCGCTCCGCCTGGCGGAGCGGCTCGGCGGCGATGCGACGATCGTCACCGTCATGGTTGATACCGGGATGAAGTATCTGAAATCCTTTGGAGCGTGACGATGCCAAACCCATCCGCTGCGGCATTCGCCGCCCTGTCGCTCCTCTTTGCCGCGGTGCCGGCTCGCCACACGCCGCCTGACCTCCGCGTCGTCGAATACGCCATCCCGCGCGCCGGCAATTTCCCCCACGATCCCGCCGTCGGTCCGGACGGCATCGTGTGGTACACCGACCAGCACAACAGCTACATCGGCCGGCTCGACCCGACAACGGGCAGGATCACCGACTATCCGACGCCCACGCCTCGCTCCGGGCCCCACGGCATCATCGTCGCGCCCGGTGGCGCTGTGTGGTACACCGCGCAGCGCGCCGGGCGGCTCGGCCGGCTCGATCCCGCCACCGGCCGAATCACCGAGTTTCCACTCCCCGCCGCCGTGCGCAACCCGCACACGCCGCTCTTCAACGGGGGGAAGATCTGGTTCACCGATGCGGACAACAGCGCCTACGGGCGGCTGGATCCGGCCACCGGCCGCGTGGACGTCTTCCGCACACCGACGCCCAACGCCGTACCGTACGGCATCACCAATGCGAGCAACGGCGCGATCTGGATCGCGATGCTCGGCACCAACAAGCTCGGTCGGGTGGACCCGACGAGCGGGACGATGCAGGAGTATCCGCTGCCCGATCCCGGCGCCCGCCCGCGCCGGCTCGCCGTGGACCGCTACGGGACGATCTGGTACACCGACTTTGCGCGAGGCTATCTCGGCGCGCTCGACCCCGCGAGCGGCCGGGTGCAGGAATGGAAGTCGCCGTCGGACAAGGCGGGACCGTATGGAATTGCCGTCGGGCCGGACGGACGCATCTGGTACGACGAAGCCGCCACCAATCTCATGGTCGCGTTCGATCCGGTGCGCGAGCGGATGGACACGCTGCGGATCCCGAGCGCACCGTGCATCGTGCGGAACATCGCGGTCGACTTCCGCCGCGGCCGGATCTGGCTCGCGGAGAGCGGCGTGGGGCGGCTTGGACTGATCGATGCGGCCGCGTCACCCGCACGGTAGTACCCGGGGCGTGCGCTGGCTCGGGCTCATCGGGCTCATGATGGTGGGCGCCTGCTTGCCCCACGCGAGCCGGCGGGCGGGAGAAGAGTTCGACGACTGCGCCGGCGCCGGCTGGTGTCCGCGCATGGTGAGGATTCCGGCCGGAAGCTTCACGATGGGCGCGGCCCCAGGTGAATCGCCCGATCCATTCTTCCGGGAAGGTCCGCAGCACCGCGTGAGCGTGCGCGGCTTTGCCCTGGGGAAGCTCGATGTGACCCACGGAGAGTGGGCGGCGTTCGTCGCGGCGACGCACCGCGCCACGCCGAGGGGCTGCGCCTGGACCGGACGCGTTCCGGACGGGCAGGTGGACTCCGCGGGCTCCTGGCGCGATCCCGGCTTCGCGCAGGACGATCGGCACCCCGTGGTTTGCGTTACATGGGACGACGCCCAGGACTACGTGCGCTGGTTGAGCGCGCGCACCGGCCATCGCTATCGCCTGCCGAGCGAGGCCGAGTGGGAGTACGCGGCGCGCGCGGGAAGCACGACCCGCTATCCGTGGGGCGACACGGCGAGCCATGCCCACGCGAACTACGGTGCCGATTCGGGCTTCCGGCCGCTGGCGGCGGGGCGTGACCGGTGGCTGCACACCTCTCCCGCGGGCGCCTTCCCGCCGAATGCGTTCGGCCTCTATGACATGAACGGCAACGTCCTGCAATACGTGCAGGACTGTTTCGCGCCGTCGTACGCCGGACTTCCGACCGACGGCTCCGCGTACGAGACGGACACCACCCTCGAGCTTACGGGCGAGCTGGCCGTGCTCAACGGAGAGCGCGCGTGCTCTCTGCGTGCAGCCCGTGGCGGAGACTGGAACGACCCGCCGGCGGAGATCCGCTCCGCGTTCCGCAACTTCGGCCCGCCGCCGGGCCAGTCGCTCCATGATTACCGCAGCACCGGCGTCGCCTTCCGCGTAGCGCGCGACCTCGACTGATGCGCGGCGCCAAACGGCGCACAGCCGCGTCCGCTGCGCGGTGGCGACGCTCCCGGGTGCCCGTTATACTCTCAGAATCTCTCACCGTCGAAGTCCATGCTCGAAAAGATCGCGGTGGTCGGGGCAGGTAATGTCGGGGCCACCGCGGCGCAACGCGTGGCCGAAAAATCCCTCGCGCGCACCGTCGTCATGATCGATGTGATCGAGGGCGTGCCGCAGGGCAAGGCGCTGGATCAGTGGCAATCGGCGCCGATCGAGGGGTTCGACACCCGCGTCGCCGGCGGTCAGACCTATGACGCCGCCGCGGGCGCCGAGCTCTTCATCGTGACCGCCGGCATTGCCCGCAAACCGGGCATGAGCCGCGACGACCTGGTCAAGACCAACGCCGGCATCGTGCGTTCCGTGGCCGAGCAGATCAAGCGGGTGGCGCCGAGCAGCATCGTCATCGTCGTCTCGAACCCGCTCGACGTGATGTGCTACGTGGCCATGCGCGCCACCGGCTTTCCGCGCGAGCGCGTCATCGGCATGGCCGGCGTGCTCGACACGGCACGCTACCGGATGTTTCTGGCCGAGGCGCTCGACGTGTCGGTGGAGGACATCCAGGCGATGGTCCTCGGTGGCCACGGCGACACAATGGTGCCGCTCGTCTCCTACACCACGGTCTCGGGGATTCCCGTCAGCCAGCTCCTCCCCAAGACCAAGCTCGACGCCATCGTCGACCGCACGCGAAACGGCGGCGCCGAAATCGTGGCGTTCCTCAAGACCGGCTCGGCGTACTACGCGCCGAGCGCCGCAGCGGTGCAGATGGTGGAAGCAATCGCACTCGACAAGCGGCGCATCCTTCCATGCGCGGCGTGGCTGCAAGGCGAGTACGGGCTCCGCGACGTCTTCTGCGGCGTGCCCTGCAAGTTGGGCCGGCGCGGACTGGAGCAGGTGATCGAGGTGACGCTCACCGAAGCGGAGCGCGCCGCGCTGTTCAAATCGGCCGAGGCGGTGCGGAGCACGCAGGCCACCCTGGAGGCCGCGTGACCGCCACCGGCTCGGCCGGCGTCCCGCTCCCCCGGCGTGCGGTGGGCCCCGTGCTCGCCTTCTGGCAGAGCTCGGTGGGGAAGAAGGCGGTGATGGCGGTGACCGGCCTCATCTGGGTCGCCTACCTCATCACCCACGTGCTGGCGAACCTGCTGGTCTTCTCCGGGCCCACGCGCATCAACGCCTACAGCGCGTTCCTGCACAGCACCGGGCTCGCGCTGTGGGTTCCGCGGCTCATCCTGATGGCGGCGCTGGTGCTCCACATCGTGGCCGCATACCAGCTCGCGCGGCGGCGGCAGGCGGCGCGCCCGGTGGGCTACGTGCAGCGCGAGCCGCAGGTCTCGACGTTCGCCTCGCGCACCATCCGCTGGGGTGGCGTGCTCATCCTCATCTTCATCATCATCCACCTGCTCCAGTTCACCACCGGCACGATTCTCCCCGGCTTCATCGAGGGCGACCCCTACCGGAACGTGCTCACCGGATTCCACAACCCGGTGGTCGTGGTGTTCTACCTCATCGCGCTCGCGGCGCTGGGCCTGCATCTGTACCACGGCGTGTGGAGCAGCGGCCGCTCGCTCGGTGCAGCGCCGGCCGAGCCGAATACGTTCCGCCGGCCCGTGGCGGTGGTGCTGGCGGTGTTCATCTGGCTCGGCTTCACGATCATTCCGATCGCGGTGTTCTTCGGCTGGATCGGCGGCCCGCGATGACGGCGGCGGCTACGTCCATGACACTCGATTCCGCAATTCCCTCCGGCCCCATCGAGCAGAAGTGGGACAGGCACCGCTTCGAGATGAAGCTGGTGAACCCCGCCAACAAGCGGAAACACACCGTGCTCGTGGTCGGGAGCGGGCTCGCGGGTGCCTCGGCCGCCGCGACGCTGAGCGAGCTGGGGTACCGCGTAAAGTGCTTCTGCTTCCAGGACTCGCCACGGCGCGCGCACAGCATCGCGGCACAGGGCGGAATCAACGCCGCCAAGAACTACCAGAACGACGGCGACAGCATCTTCCGCCTCTTCTACGACACCGTGAAGGGCGGCGATTTCCGCTCGCGCGAGGCCAACGTGTACCGGCTGGCGCAGATCAGCGTCAACATCATCGACCAATGCGTGGCGCAGGGCGTGCCCTTTGCACGGGAGTACGGTGGGCTGCTGGCCAATCGATCGTTCGGTGGTGCGCAGGTGTCGCGCACCTTCTACGCCCGCGGCCAGACCGGCCAGCAGCTGCTGCTCGGCGCGTATCAGGCGCTGGAGAAGCAGATCGCGGCGGGCGGCATCACGATGTATCCCCGCACCGAGATGCTCGACCTCGTGGTCATCGACGGTCGAGCGCGCGGCATCGTCACCCGCGACCTCGTGACCGGAGCGCTGGACGTGCACCTGGGCGACGCCGTCGTACTCGGCACCGGCGGCTACGGCAACGCGTTCTATCTCTCCACCAATGCCAAGGGGTCCAACGCCACCGCCATCTGGCGGGCCCACAAGCGGGGCGCCGCATTCGCCAACCCGTGCTACACCCAGATCCACCCGACCTGCATTCCGGTGAGCGGGCACTACCAGTCCAAGCTCACGCTGATGAGCGAGTCGCTCCGGAACGACGGGCGGGTCTGGGTGCCCAAGCGCCAGGGCGACACCCGTACGCCCGATCAGATCCCCGAGAATGAGCGCGACTACTACCTCGAGCGCCGCTATCCGAGCTTCGGCAACCTCGCGCCGCGCGACATCGCCTCGCGCGCGGCCAAGCAGGTGTGCGACGAGGGCCGCGGCGTCGGCCCCTACGGCCTCGGCGTCTATCTCGACTTCGCCGACGCGATCAAGCGATTGGGCGAGCAGCCGATCCGCGAGCGCTATGGCAACCTGTTCGAGATGTACCAGCGGATCACCGACGAGAATCCCTACGTCGTGCCGATGCGGATCTACCCCGCGGTCCACTACACGATGGGCGGGCTCTGGGTGGACTACAACCTGATGAGCACGATCCCGGGGCTCTTCGTGATCGGCGAGGCGAACTTCTCGGATCACGGCGCCAACCGGCTCGGCGCGAGCGCGCTCATGCAGGGGCTGGCCGACGGGTACTTCATCGTGCCCGCCACCGTGAGCAACTACATCGCGAGCGCCCGGCCCGCACCGGTGACGGCCGGCCACGCCGAGGCACGCGGCGCCATGGAAGCAGTGGAGCAGCGCACGACGCGGCTCCTGGGCGTGAAGGGGCGCCGCACGGTAGACGCGTTCCATCGCGAGTTGGGCAAGCTGCTCTGGGACGACTGCGGCATGGCCCGCGACGCGGAAGGCCTTTCACGCGCGCTCGCAAGTATCCCCGCGCTCCGGGAGGAGTTCTGGCAGAACGTGACGGTGCCGGGGAGCGGCGCCGAGCTCAACCAGGGGCTGGAGAAAGCGGCGCGCGTGGCCGACTTCTTCGAGCTCGGCGAGCTCATGTGTCGCGACGCGCTCCACCGCGACGAGTCGTGCGGCGTGCATTTCCGCGAGGAATACCAGACCCCTGACGGCGAGGCGCTGCGCGACGACGAGCACTTTGCCTACGTGGCCGCGTGGAGCTGGCGCGGCGAGGGGCAGGAGCCGTGCCTCCTCAAGGAACCGCTCGACTTCGAGTACGTGCACCTGGCGACGCGGAGCTACAAGTGAACCTCACGCTGCATATCTGGCGTCAGGCGGGCCCCGACGCGCCGGGCAAAATGGTCGAGTACGCAATGCGGGACGTGAGCCCCGACATGTCGTTCCTCGAAATGCTCGACGCGCTGAACGAGGATCTGATCGCGCGGGGCGAGATGCCGGTGGCGTTCGACCACGATTGCCGCGAGGGCATCTGCGGGTCCTGCGGCATGATGATCAACGGCGTGGCGCATGGGCCGATGAAGGGAACGGCGACCTGCCAGCTTCACATGCGGAGCTTTCCCGACGGCGCGGTGATTCATGTCGAGCCGTGGCGCGCGCGGGCGTTCCCGGTGGTGAAAGATCTCGTGGTGAACCGCAGTGCCTTCGACCGCATCATCGCCGCGGGTGGGTTCGTCTCGGAGCGCACGGGCGCCGCGCCGGACGGCAACGCGATCCCCATCCCCAAGGACGACGTCGAGGCGGCGATGGACGTGGCGCAGTGCATCGGCTGCGGCGCGTGCGTGGCCGCGTGCCCCAACGGGTCGGCGTCCCTGTTTACCGGAGCCAAGATCACTCACCTGGGCCTGCTGCCGCAGGGCCAGCCCGAGCGCAACCGCCGGGCGCGGGCGATGGTGCGGCAGATGGATGCGGAAGGCTTTGGCGGGTGCAGCCTCTACGGGGAGTGCCAGGAGGCGTGCCCCAAGGAGATCAGTATCGCCGCGATCGCGCGGATGAACGGCGACTACCTGCGGGCGACGCTCCGCGGCCCGGCGGTCAACGGCACCGCGGCATCGTAGCCGCCGCGCGTCAGAACGCCGCCTGCGCCGCCTCGAGCCGCCGCGCCTCCACGTCGGCGTGCTGCCGCTCCGCGAACTGCTCGAGCCGGGCGTAGTCCACGCCCACAAGCTCGGGGCGCCGGTCGCTCAGCATCGAGAGCACCCGCCAGAGCCCCATCTTGCCGGTGATCCCGAGCGCGAGCGTCTCCAGCGCCTCGAGGCGTGAGAGTCCGGCGCCGTCCTCGAGGCGCAGCTTCAACCGGCTGGCCTTTTCGGAGATCCAGGCCCCGGCCTTCCGCAACTCACTCTCCGAGCCGCCCACCCGGTTCAGGATCTCCTTCAGCACCTCCTGGTCGCTCGCAATGTCGGCGCGGAGACCGGCAAAGAAGTCCCGCTCCGTCGGGCCCCCGGCATGCTTGGTCAGGTGCTCGAGCAGCTCGATGGCCGCCACGGAGCCTGCCAGGTGGTCGTTCAGATAGCTGGCCAGCGGGTTATCGGTGCCCATGGATGGCGAAGGTCTTGCGGCGGCCCTCGGCGCGCTGTGAGGCAGATCGCATCGCCGGCTATTCGATGATCCCGTAGGCCACGGGCTCCTGATTGATCGGCCCGGACACCCAAACCCGGCTCCCGACGTGCGCCCAGAGGTTGGGCGAGGGGTTCACCAGCGGGTGGCGCGTGCCGTCCGCCGTGACGAGGTAGAGCGTGTCGCCGCCGGCGGCCAGGCGGCCATCGGTCGCGGCGAGTCCGTTGGCGGCGACGACGGTGAACTCACGCACCTGGAACTTGCGCGGCTCCGCGCCGGGCACCGCGCGGCCCACCGCCGCCACGCTGAGGCCGTTCACACGCTCGAGCGCGGGCGCACCGGTCAGTGTCATGGCCGAGCCGCCGCTGTCGGGCACGAGCGTCACCCGCGGCTTGCCGCTGACGCCGACCAGCCGCACCTGACCGGTGATGGTGTCGGCCGCCGCCGCATCGGGCTGCGCGCCGGGCGAATTGCCGCCGGTGCGATGACAGGCCGCCGCGACCAGGATGGCCCCGCCCAGCCCGAACGCCGCGGCGGCCAGCGCGCGGCCCACCACCGCAACGGGGCGCATCACTCTACCCTCAGGATGCCGACGCGGAACGCACTCTGTGGCGAGATAGCGTCACCGGCGCCGCTCGCGAGCTGCAGCGCCTCGGTCCCGTCGGCAGTCGCGGAGAGCAGGAAGTACGCGGCGGACGTGCCGGGAACGCCGGTCACCTGCTGGCTGATCGCACCGGGCGAGATGGCAATCGGCTGCACCGGAAATGTCGGCGTACCGGATTGGGTGAAGAGTCCGCACGGCTGGCCATTGCACGTCACACCGGTCTGCCCCGTCTCGTAGATATTGGCAAAATCGAAGCTCGGAATCGTGACCCGCGGATCCGCTGCGGTGAACGCAGGCTTTTCGAAGATGGCACTCGCGAGATTCCAGTACATGAGCAGCAACGGCGCAGGCTGTCCGGTGTGGCTGCTCAGGTTGGGCAGGCCGCTCAGCGATGGCTCGTTGATGAGTCCCTTGATCAGCGTGGGCTCGTCGCCCGCGTACTGGTCGATGACCCAGCGGGCAAAGGCCCAGCCGGCGCCGTAGTTCGAGGGCGTGTCCACACCCAGCCCTTCGGTATGCTTGGTGCTCTCGGTGTTCAGGTACTCGAAGGTGAACGGCAGATGCGCGATCATCAGCGTGAGCGGATTGGTATTCTGCGAGTTGCACGGGGCGCCGATGCCGAAGTTGAGCTCGCAGACGACCGTCTGGTCGAAATTGGCGTGAGCCTTCCACTTCGCCTGATTGAAGTTCCGCATCCAGATCTCCGATGAGATCTGGGCCAGGCCTTCCTCCAGCCAGATCTCCTCGAGCACCGGGCTGTTGTTGATGATCCGGTCGGCGAACGAGACGATGTGCTTGCTCTCGTGCGCCGCCGTGCTCCGCAGCGCCTTTTCCCAGGTCGTGACGCTCAGGCCGTTGGACGCCGGCACCAGCGAGTAGAACATCTCGGTGAAGTTGCTGAAGTTGGTGTCTTGGGCGCTCACTTCTGTGGGGAAGAAGTCGCACGAGCTCACGAACGCCAAGACACCGCCGCCCAAGTTGTTGAGGACGGGTGTCAGCGTCACCGTCACCTTCCCGACGCCCGACAGATTGCCGTCGTCCGCCAGCGGATCGCCGATGTAGGTGAGGAGATGCGGCCAGGTGATCTGGTCATATTCGTCGGCGAATGTCTGGTAAAAGGCCGAATCGGGGCGTTCGGTATCCGGCCACGTGGTCCGGTTGGTGTCGGCAAGCACGATGACGTGCTGGCCCACCGCCACGGTCCTGGCCCCGATCGAATCCACATCCGCGCACCCTTCACTGAGTGATTTTGCCACGTAGACCTTGTTCACGGTGCCGACCGTTTGCGCGATCGACGCGGCGACCGGTGACAGCCGCGCGCTCCGCGCCTCGGCTGCCCGCCTCGCGCCGCGCGCACCGCCCCAGCGGGCGTAGATCTGCCGATTGCGCGCGAGCATTGCGTCGTGGGCCGGCGCGAGGCGCCGCAGGTACGCGATCGCGCGCGCGTCACCCGCGCTCATCGCATAGCCGGGTGCCGCACCGCGCGGCGCCGCGGCGCTCGGAGCGGGCGCGGCACCGCGCGCCAGCGCCGTCACGCGCGTGGTGGTGCCGGCGGAGCCGCCGGTAAGCGCGCCTTGGAGGGTAAAGTCGGCGGTGGCGGAGCTCGACGGATCGGTGTTTACCACGGCGACCAGATACCGCGACCCGGCCGGCACCGCGAGCTGCGTGCTGAAGGCCGGTGAGCCGAGGAACACGGCCGACTGCCCCGCCGCGAGCGAGGTCGCCTTGTTGTCGGGGAGCACGAGCAGCGAGACCGAAATCTTCTGCGGGCTATTGGTGGCGCGGGATGACGAGAGCGGGACCGAGGCGGTGTAGCTGCCGCTCGCGAGACCGGCAGGCTTGGCGGCGAGAGTGAGGGTGGCGGGGCCGCTCGCGCTGCTGAGGCTCGCCCCGAGCCAGCCCGAGGCACCGGCACTATACGTGATTGCACCGACCGAGAGCCCCTCGAGCGACCCGGTGCCGCCGTTCGTCACCGCAACCGTCTGCGCGGCCGGCGCCGCACCGCCCTGGACGGCGCCGAATGCAACGGTCGCCGGCGCCAGCGAGATGCTGGCCGTGGCCGGTCCCGTGGGCCCCGAATCGCTGCCGCCACACGAGGCGAGCATCACGCCGACCGCGAGGAAGATCAGGTGCCGCGGGATGCGCAGAGCCATGGCTGTCTCACCGTTGAGCGTTGGTTGTGGAAGCGCCCGCCGGGTCCCCAGCCATCCGAACGGACTGATGCATGGCGGGGGTCAAACACTATCGGGCTGGCGGCGCGGGCGTCGGACCTGCGACCACGGGCGCATGCCATTCGTCGTTGGCCGGCGCCACGTCGGGCATGCGGCCGTCGGCGTTGACGCGCGCGGCGACGATCGGCTTTGGCGTCTCTACCGTGGCGAGGTATGTATCCCCCTCGAACCAGATCTCGACCGGCAGCTTGACGAGCTCGGTGCTGCTGTCGGCGAGCGTGAGCTGCAAGTCCACCGGCATGACCGCCGCGCCGTTATTGCTGAGCGTGATGCGCGCCACGGTGCCGCCGTCCGAGTCGGCGCGTTGCACCACGTTGGTCACCGCCTGGTCCAGCGCGTCGGTGGTATAGAACCAACTACGCCAGAACCAAGCGAGGTTCTCGCCCGACACGTTCTCTATTGTATTGAAGAAATCGGCGGGCTGCGGATGCTTGAACGCCCACCGGCGGGTGTACTCGCGGAACGCCGCGTCGAACGGCGTTGGGCCCAGCACCTGGTTCCGGAGCGCCAGGAGCACGATCGACGGCTTTATGTACGCGAGGCTGCCGAGATTGTCGTTGTTGAGGTACCGGTTGGCGGCCGTCATGATGGGCTGCGGCGTGGCGCCCTGGTCGAGCTCCAGCACCCGTGCGGTTTCCGCCCGCCTTCGCTCGGCGTCGTTCCGCTGGAAGTAGTCCTCTTCGGAAAACGTATTGATGAACGTGTTGAACCCCTCGTCCATCCACGCATAGCGCCGCTCGTCGGAGCCCACCACCATCGGGTACCACATGTGGCCGATTTCGTGGGTGGCCACCGAGTAGAGCTCCTCGCGCGTGTCGCCCGCTTCGTCCATTGCCAGCATCGGGTACTCCATGCCGGTGACCGGTCCCTCGACGGAGGTCATCTGCGGGTAGGGATAGTGGAACCACCGGGTGCTGTACTCCCGGATGGAGAACCGCGTCATCCGGGCCGCCTCGAACCAGGTGGCGCGCGCCGAGGGGCGATAGTACGCCTGCGTCACGATGCCGTCCCACCCGGACGCGTCCCAGAGATATTCGGGTGACGCGGCCCACGCGACGTCGCGCACGCTTCCCGCGTGGAAGTGCCAGGTCTGGGTGCCGCTCCGGGTCGGCCGCGCAGCGCCGGATCTGATCTCGTCTTCGGTGACGATGTGCAGCGTCGTGTCAGACCCCGCGGCGAGCGTCAGGCGCCGGCGTTCGGCCGGCGTCAGCACCTGGGCCGCGTTCTGCAGCGTGCCGGTGCCGGCCATGATGTAGCCGGCGGGCAGCGTCACCCAGTAGTCGAAGTCGCCGTACTCGAGGTAGAACTCGCCCTGGCCGAGGTAGGGCAGGGTGTTCCAGCCGTGCACGTCGTCGTACACGGCCATCCGCGGATACCACTGCGCAATCTCGTAGAGGCTGCCGTCCCGGCCCATCCGGTCGGCCCCGTGCTCGGGGACGTTGAAGGCGTAGTCGATCGCAAAGGTGGTGACGCCCTTGGGCGGGAGCGGCGCCGCGAGCGCCATGTACATCATGGTGCCGTCCACCCGGGTGGAGAGCTCGGCGCCGGCGGAGTCGGCCGGGCGGGCGGCGCCGCGCCGCGCCGCCTTGATCGTGCCCCTGGAAACCTGCGCCACCCGTGTCAGATCGAACCCGCCGGGGAAGTTCCGGGCGCTGAAGCGAGTGTCGGGCGGAAAGAGGAGCGAGCCGGTGCTGCCGGGGCGGAAGAGGTTCTGGTCGAGCTGCATCCAGACGAAGCGGAGCGTATCGGGCGAGTTGTTGGTGTAGCGGATGCGCTCGCTGCCGGTGATGCGCTTGGCCGCCGTATCGAGCGTGGCGCGGATGGTGTAATCGGCGCGTTGCTGCCAGTATCGGGGGCCGGGAAGCCCCGACGCGGTGCGGAACTCGTTGCCGGCCGGGAGATCGAGAGGGCTGAAGATGCCGGTGTCGGCGACGGGAGCGCGGATGCCGGGCGCCGGCTGCTGCGCTTCGCTCGGCGCCCCCGAGGCGGCCAGGAGAACGGCGCCGAGGAGGAGCGGCGCGAGGTGCAGGCGGATCATGTCACACAGCCGGTGAGTGGGGTGGTCAGAGCTTGGGCAGCGTGACGCCGATCTGTCCCTGGTACTTACCCTGCTTGTCGCGGTAGCTGCGCTCGCAGATGTCGTCGTCGTCCGCCTCGAAGAAGAGCACCTGGCAAATGCCCTCGTTGGCGTAGACGCGCGCGGGTAGCGGCGTCGTGTTGCTGATCTCGAGGGTGACATAGCCCTCCCACTCGGGCTCGAACGGCGTGACGTTGGTGATGATGCCGCAGCGCGCGTAGGTGGACTTGCCCACGCAGATGGTGAGCACGTTGCGCGGAATCCGGAAATATTCGACCGAGCGGGCGAGGGCGAAGCTGTTGGGCGGCACGATGCACACGTCGCCCTCGAACTCGACGAAGCTGCGCGAGTCGAACGCCTTGGGGTCAACGACGGCGGACAGGACGTTGGTGAAGATCTTGAACTCCGGCGCCACCCGCATGTCGTAGCCGTAGGAGGAGACGCCGTAAGAGATGACTTTTCTGCCTTGTTCGTCACACTGGCGAACCTGACCTTGGACGAAAGGCTCGATCATCCCGTGTTCAACTGCCATCCGGCGGATCCACTTATCGGACTTGATGGACATGGAGATGATCGGCGTATAGAGGAGGCGGTAAGGGCGCTGCCTAACCCCGCGTGCCGCCAATATTATCACCCTCCCACCCAGGGTTGAAGTGCACCAGCGGCCCGCTTACCTTTTCCTTTACCGTCACGTGAAAACTTTCACGAGCTGCCTATGCTGCTCCCCTACATTCCGATTTTGCTCCTGATCGCCTTCGTCGTCGGCAACGCGATCATGATGCTGGCGGTCTCGCACGTCCTCTCCACCTACCGGCGTACTCCCACGAAGATCGCTCCTTACGAATCGGGCATGCCGCCGCTGGGCGACGCGCGCGAGCGCTTTTCGGTGAAGTTCTACCTCATCGCGATGCTGTTCATCATCTTCGACATCGAGGTCATCTTCCTGGTGCCCTGGGCCGTGGCGTTCTTCGGCGCGAGCCACGGCGGGTTCGGGCTCGACCCGGGCATCGTGATCGTCGATATGCTCGTCTTCATGGCGATCCTCGCGGTGGGCTACGTCTACATCTGGAAGCGGGGGGCACTCCAGTGGGACTGACCGTCCCGCCGGGCGGCGTGGCGCCAGGCGGTCACGCGCCGAACGGCCAGGCCGAGCTCTCCGCCGTCTCGCCCAACTACGTGACGACGACGCTCGACTTTCTCAGCAACTGGGCCCGCTCGAATTCCCTATGGCCGATGCCGTTCGGCACCGCCTGCTGCGCCATCGAGTTCATGGCCACGGCCGCGGCCCGCTTCGACATCGCGCGCTTCGGAATGGAGCGGATGAGCTTCTCGCCCCGCCAGGCCGACGTGCTGATCTGCGCGGGGCGGCTGCCGTTCAAGCTGGCGCCGGTGATTCGCCGGGTCTGGGACCAGATGCCCCAGCCCAAGTGGTCGATCTCGATGGGCGCCTGCGCGTCGTCGGGAGGCATCTTCGATAATTACGCGATGGTGCAGGGGATCGACACCATCATCCCGGTGGACGTGTACGTGCCCGGCTGTCCGCCGCGCCCCGAGGGGCTCATTTACGGGATCACGCTCCTGCAGAAGAAGATCAGAGGCGAGAGCTTCACCGACGACACGCTGCGCGAGGAGCGGCTGGTGGGTCCATCGGGACTTTTCCTGCCGCCCGAGCGGGTGGACGAGCTGTCGGAGCCATTCGGCAACTCGGTGCAGCAGACGAGGTCGGGCGGGTGAGCGCGGTCGCGTCCGGCACCCTCCAGCCGAGCGTCCCCGCGCTGCACGAGGCGTTCGGCGATGCGGTCGAGCGGGCGCTCGTCTCCTGCGGCGACACGATCGTGTACGTCTCGCGCGAGCGTGCGCACGACATTCTCGCGTGGCTCCGCGACACGCCGGGCCAGCGCTTCGACTACCTCACCGACGTGACCGCCGTGGACTATCGCGACCCCGAGCGCCCGCTCGAGGTGGTGTACCAGCTCCGTGCGCTCGAGCGCCGCGCGGACCTCCGAGTGAAGGTGGCGCTCGACAAGCGCGCGCCGCTCGAGGTCCGCTCGGTCTACGATCTCTGGCGCGGAGCGGATTGGCTGGAGCGCGAAGTGTACGACATGTTCGGGGTCGTCTTTGCGGGCCACCCCGATCTCCGCCGCATCCTCATGTGGGAGACCTACGCTGAGGGCTACCCGCTCCGGAAGGATTTTCCGCTGCGGGGCCACATGAGCCGCGCCGAGCAGACCCGACAGGCGCTCGCCTCGAATCCCGAGGCCCACTATTCGCTCGAGGAGCTGTCGATCGCCGAGGCGTTCCACGAGCTGCCGCGCGACATGCGCGAGCGCCTGCAACGCGGTGAGCGGGGGTATCTGCGATGAGCAACCGCCTCCGCACCGTCGAGTACGCGCTCAGCACCCCCGGCCTCGACGCCGACGGCCGCACCGTGCAGCTCCCCCTGGGCGTGGGTGGCCGAAAGACGAACGAGCATCGCGCGCCGGGGCACTTCGACGAGAACTTCGGCGCCGAGCACATGCTGGTGAACATCGGGCCGCAGCACCCGGCGACCCACGGCGTGCTGCGGCTCGTGATCGAGCTCGAGGGCGAGACGGTGCTGCGGGTCATTCCGCACATCGGCTATCTCCACTCGGGCTTCGAGAAGCTCGGGGAGTACCGGCACTACAATCAGATCATCCCGCTCACCGACCGCACCGATTATCTGAGCCCGATGGCGAACAACGTCTGCCTGGCGCTCGCGGCGGAGAAGCTCATGGGGATCGAGGTGACCGAGCGGTGCCGGGTGCTCCGCGTCATCGCCTGCGAGATGAGCCGGATCATTTCGCACCTCGTCTGGCTCGGCACCACGGGCATCGATCTGGGCGCGTTCACCCCGTTCCTCTGGTCGTTCCAGGAGCGGGAGCGCATCTACAACCTGCAGGAGGCTTGGACCGGGGCTCGGCTCACCACCAGCGTGACCCGCGTCGGCGGCATGATGGCCGACGTGCCCGACGGCTGGACCGACGGACTGCGCGAGTTCTGCCGCACGTTTCCGAGCACGTTGACCGAGGTGGACACCATGTTCACCCGAAACGCCATCTGGTGCGGCCGCACCCAGGGCGTGGGTGTCATCTCGGCGGACGATGCGATCAACTATTCGCTCTCGGGGCCGATGCTCCGTGCGAGCGGCGTCCCCTACGACGTGCGGAAGGACCGGCCGTACCTCGACTACGAGACCTACGACTTCGACGTCGCCATCGGCGAGCACGGCGACATTTACGACCGCTACCGGGTGCGGCTCGAGGAGATGTGGCAGGCCACCCGCCTTCTGGAGCAGGCGCTCGATCGGCTCGAGCGGCTCAAGGGCGCGCCGCTCAACGTGGACGACCCCCGCGTGATCCTGCCCCCCAAGAGCCGTGCAATGAGCGACATGGAGGCGATGATCTACCACTTCAAGCAGGTGATGGAGGGGGTGAAGCCGCCGGTCGGCGAAGCGTACATGGGGATCGAAAATCCGAAGGGCGAGCTGGGCTACTACTTTGTCTCGGACGGCACCGCCAAGCCGGTCCGTTGGCGCATCCGCCCGCCGTCATTCATCAACCTGTCGTGCCTGCCCAGACTCTGCGCGGGCGCGCTCCTGTCCGACGTGATCGCGATCAACGCGAGCGTTGACATCGTCATGGGAGAGGTGGATCGATGAGCCAGCACGGCGCCCGGGTGTCCGGGCGGCATTCCGGTGCGGTGTCGGCGGAGACCGGCGCGGGCGTGGCCCCCTACGAGCCGGTCTTCACCGGCGAGGCGCGGGCGCGGCTGGACCAGCTCCTTGCCCTCTATCCCACCAAGGCGGCGTGCCTCCTGCCGGCGCTCTGGATGGTGCAGGAAGCGCGCGGCTGGATCAGCGAGGAGGCGGTGGGCGAGGTGGCGGATGTGCTCGACCTCACCCCGGCGTATGTGAAGGGCGTCGTCACCTTCTACACGATGTACCACACCCATCCCGTCGGCCGGCATTTCGTCCAGGTGTGCACCACGTCGCCTTGCGGGCTCTGCGGTGCCGAGGCTGCCCGCGATGCGCTGCTCGAGGCGACCGGCTGCGGCGAGCTTGGTGCCACCAGCCCCGACGGGCGCTTCACCGTGATCGAGGTGGAGTGCCTCGGCGCCTGCGGCTTCCCCACGCCGATCATGGTGGACGACGACTTCATCGAGAGCGTGACGCCGGAGCGGGTGCCGGAGATCGTGCGGAGGTACGCCTGATGGGTTTTCCCCACCCGAGTGATCCCCGGGAGACGGTCATTCTCTCGAAGTATTTCGGCGACGCCGACGCGCGCACCTACGCGGGCTGGGTGGCGCGCGGCGGATACGAGGGCCTGCGCAAAGCGCTCGGGATGGCGCCCGAGGCAATCGTCGAGGAGGTGAAGGGCTCGGGGCTCCGCGGCCGCGGCGGCGCCGGATTCCCGACCGGCCTCAAGTGGTCGCTCATGCCCAAGGCGGATGGTCGCCCGCATTTCCTCGTGTGCAACGCCGACGAATCGGAGCCGGGCACGTTCAAGGACCGCGAGATCATGCGGTGGACGCCGCACGCGCTGATCGAGGGCTGCGCCATCGCCGCGTATGCCATCGGCGCGGAGCGCTGCTACATCTACATCCGCGGCGAGTTCACCGAGCCGCTCCGGGTAATGGCGGCCGCGGTGGCCGAGGCCCGTGCCAACGGCGCGCTCGGCGACGACGTCTTCGGGAGCGGCCATCGCATCGAGATGGTGCTGCACCGGGGCGCGGGTGCGTATATCTGCGGCGAAGAGACCGCGATGCTCAACTCGCTCGAGGGAAAGCGGGGCAACCCGCGGATCAAGCCGCCTTATCCCGCGCAGGCCGGCGCGTTCGGCATGCCCACCACGATCAACAACGTGGAGACGCTCGCCGCGGTGCCGCACATCCTCGTGCGCGGCGGCGCGTGGTACAAGTCCCTCTGCCTCGGCAATCCCAAGAGCACGGGGACCAAGCTGATCTCCGTGTGCGGTCACGTGCGGCGGCCGGGCAACTACGAGATCACGATGGGCACGCCGATGAAGGCGCTGCTCGACATGTGCGGCGGCGTGCCGGAAGGCCGGACGTTGAAGGCGGTGATCCCGGGCGGCTCCTCCGTGCCGATCATGACGGCGGCCGAGGCCGAGGACTGCATCATGGACTACGAGGGCGTCGTGGCCAAGGGCTCGATGCTCGGCTCCGGCGGAATGATCGTGATGGACGATTCGGCCGACATGGTGTACCAGATCTGGCGCCTCGCGCGCTTCTACGCCCACGAGTCGTGCGCCCAATGTACCCAATGCCGAGAGGGCACGGCGTGGACCACCAAGGTTCTCGAGCGCATCCTCGCCGGCCAGGGCAAGGACGACGACCTGCAGCTTCTGCTCGACCTCTCGGAGAACATGACCGGCAAGACGATCTGCGTGCTGAGCGACTCGTGCGCCGCGCCGGTGGTGAGCGGCATCCAGAAGTTCCGCGGCGAGTTCGAGGCCTACATCGCGCGGGCGCGGCAGCCGGCGCTCGCGGCCGTCTAGGGTCTCCGCATGACCGACGAGCTGGTCCACGTCACGATCGAAGGGATGCCGGTCGCGGTGCCCAAGGGCACGACCATTATCGAGGCCGCCAAGCGCGCCGGCGTGCTCGTGCCGCACTACTGCTATCACCCGTCGTTGCCGTCGCCCGCGGTATGCCGCATGTGCCTGGTCGAGGTGGAGAAGGCGCCCAAACTGATGCCGGCGTGCGTCACGGCGGTGACGGAAGGGCAGGTGGTGCACGTCGAGAGCGAGCGGGCCAGGGAGGCGCGCCAGGGCGTGCTCGAGTTGCTGCTCATCAATCACCCGCTCGACTGCCCCATCTGCGACCAGGCCGGCGAGTGCGAGCTGCAGGACTACGTCTTTCAGGAGGGCCGCGCCGGCACCCGGTACGCCGAGTACGCCAAGCGCTACAACCCGGTGGAGTCGTTCGGGCCGGACATCTTGTACGTCCCCAACCGCTGCATCCTCTGCACCCGCTGCGTTCGGTTCATGGAGAGCGTCGCCGAAGACCCGGTGCTCAACGTCTCCGAGCGCGGCGACCGGGCCTACATCGGGATCGCGCCCGGCCAGCCGCTCGAGCATCCCTGGGCCGGCAACGTGGTGGACCTCTGCCCCGTGGGCTCGCTCCTCTCGAAGGATTTCCTGCACAAGGCGCGCGCCTGGGAGCTGGACAAGACCGCGAGCGTCTGCCCCGGCTGCACCCAGGGGTGCAACATGACCGTGGACACGCGCGACGGCGTGGTGGTGCGGCTCCGGCCGCGCCCCAACCTCGAGGTGAACCGCCACTTCATGTGCGATCATGGCCGGATGGACTACCGCTGGATGAACCGGGGCGACCGGATCGAGGCGCCGCTCGTGCGCGAGAGCAGCCGCCAGGGCGAACGCCACGTCGCGGTGGACTGGGACACGGCGCTCGATCGGTTCGGCCGCTTGCTCGAGGACGCGTCAGGCCCGGCGGTGATCCTCGCGAGTGGCCGCGCGTCGGTCGAGTCGCTCGGGCTCGTGCGCCGTCTGGTGGCGGGGCGAAGCGTGACGGCGGCGGTGCAGGTTCCGCTCGGTGAGGAGGCGCCGCTGGCCGGCATCCCGGACCTGGCACTCCGCCGCGAGCGCGCGCCCAACCTGGTCGGCGCCGAGCTGCTGGGTTACGGCAGCGACTGGCAGAGCGCGCTCCGCGCGGCCATCGGCGCCTCGGTGGTGATCGTGCTCGACGCCGCGCTCGCGCCCGACGACCTGGCGGCGCTGGCCGGCATTCCGGGCGCCCTGGTGCTCCTGGGCACCGTGGCGGGCGACGCGCTTCAGACCGCGGACCTCGTGCTGCCGGTCACGAACATGGTCGAGGAGAACGGCACCTACGTGAACCGCGATGGCCGCGCGCAGCGCTTCGATCAGGCCAAGGCACAGCCGGGCATGGCGCGGCCCGCCTGGTGGATCGCGGGCGAAGTGCTGGCGGGTCCGGGGCCTGATGCCTCGGCGCCGTCCACGGCCGACGAGGCATTCGTTCTCGTGGGCGAGAGCTGGCCTGTGTTTGCCGGCATCACTCGCGATGACCTCGGCTTTACGGGGCGCGTGCTCGCCGGTCGTGCGGAGGCGGCGCGGTGACGCCGGAGATGAAGGCTTTTCTGATCTTGAGCATCGTCAAGATGCTCTTCGTCTTCACCGTCGTCATGGTGGGCGTGGCGCTGCTCACGCTGATGGAGCGCAAGGTTTCCGCCTGGATGCAGAACCGGATGGGACCGAACCGGGTGGGCCCCGGCGGACTCTTGCAGCCCGCCGCCGACGGCCTCAAGAACATCCTCAAGGAGGAGACCTTTCCGTCCGAGGCGAGCCCGGTGCTCTTCATGCTGGCGCCGGCGCTCGCGTTCATCCCGGCGCTCCTGCTCTCGGCCGTAATCCCGTTCGCGGCGCCGCTGCCGCTCGACTTTGACATCACCGTGCCGATCCTGGGCCGCATCGCGCACCATGGCGCGATGCCGATGGTGGTGGCGGACCTGCCGGTGGGTTTTCTCTTCGTACTCGCCGTCGGCTCGCTCGGCGTGTACGGCATCGCGCTCGCGGGCTGGGCGTCGAACAGCAAGTACAGTCTGCTCGGCGGGCTCCGCGCGAGCGCCCAGCTCATCTCCTACGAGGTGGCCCTCGGCCTGAGCCTCATTCCGGTGCTGCTGCTCGCCGGCGACGTCTCGTTCTCGCGGATCATCGCGGCGCAGCAGGAGTCGCTCTGGTACGTGCTGCCGCTCTTTCTCTCCTTCTTCGTCTTCCTCGTGTCGGGCTTCGCCGAAACCAACCGACTGCCGTTCGACCTGCCGGAGGCGGAGTCGGAGCTGATCGCGGGCTACCACACCGAGTACAGCGCGATGAAGTTCTCCATGTTCTTCATCGCCGAGTACGCCAACGTGGTGACCGTCGCGGCCATGGTGACGACGATCTTTTTCGGCGGCTGGGATATTCCGTTCATACACTGGGACGAGCACGGCAGCGTACTGGCCACCGTCATCACCGGGTTCGTGTTTTTCCTCAAGCTGATGTTCTGGATCTTCTTCGTCATGTGGATCCGCTGGACATTGCCGCGCTTCCGCTACGACCAGCTCATGGCGCTCGGCTGGAAGCTGCTGACGCCGCTCGCGCTGGCGTACATCATGGTGGTCTGCATCGCCCTGTATCTGGCGGAGCGCGCGATCGCCCACCCGAGCGCGCTGGCCACGGCGATCGTGCTCACCGTCGTGAGCCTCGGGCTCGGGCTCCTGATGTTCGTGGGACTCGACCGCGGGTTCCTGCTCGCCGGGTCGGATCGGCGCGCCCGCGCCCGGGCGCTCGCCGTCGCCGGGCAGGCGGCCCGGGCCGGCGGGGAGGCCCGGCCCTGATGGCCATCGGGGTCAAGGTGCTCAAGCGTCCCGAGCGCGAGGTGAGCTACGTGCGCGCCACCCTCAAGGGAATGGCGCTCACGTTCAAGCACATGTTCGAGAAGAGGGTCACGATGCAGTATCCGGAGGAGAAGAGCACCGACGCGGCCCACGGCATGGGCTCCTGGGCGCTCTCGCCGCGCTGGCGCGGCACCCACCGGATGCTGACCGACGAGCAGGGCCGCTCCAAGTGCGTGGCCTGCGGGCTCTGTCCCCAGATCTGCCCGGCCAACTGCATCAAACTGGTGCCGGGCGAAGACGAGCACGGCAATCGTTACCCGCTGATCTACGAGATCGACGAGTTCCGCTGCGTCTTCTGCGGCTACTGCCAGGAGGTCTGCCCCGAGGAGGCGATCCACGTGGGCGTGCACTACGAGAACGCCGAGTACGGCCGCGACCGGTTCGTATACGACCTGGAGCGGCTCTCCTCGCAGACCCACCCGGTCTCCACGCTTTGGGACCCGACCGATCCGAAGGGTGAATAGATGATGCAGGTCGTCTTCTACGTCTTCGCGGCGATCGCGGTGGCGTCGGCCGCGATGTGCATTCTCCAGCGGAGTCCCGTATCGGCGCTCATCTGGCTGGTGCAGGTGATGCTCTCGCTCGGCGCCATCTTCGTGCTCCTGAGCGCGCAGTTCATCGGGCTCATCCAGATCCTGGTGTACGCGGGCGCCATCATGGTGCTCTTCCTGTTCATCATCATGCTGCTCAACCTGGGCCAGGTGACCGGCCCGGACTCGCGCGGCCCCTCTGCCCTCGCCGCCACGATCGTGGTGGTGGGCCTGCTCGCAGTCGAGCTCTGGGCCGGTCTCGCGGCCTACACGCCCGCCCGAGTGACGGCCGAAGTGACCCGGGCGGCCGGCTTCATGACGGCGCGCGCGAGCCTCTCCGGCGGCGCGGAGGCGGAGCGCCTGGCGGCGGCGCACGGGGTGGTGGGCGGAATCGCGGCGCCGCTCTTCGGGACCTATCTCATCCCCTTCGAGATCACGTCGCTCCTGCTGCTCGTGGCGATCGTGGGGGCCGTCGTGCTCGCCAAGCGGAGGGCCTGATGCTCCTCGGACCGGCGCTGGTGCTGTCGGCGATTCTGTTCAGCCTGGGCGTGGCGGGCGTGCTGCTCCGCCGCAACGCCATCGTGCTCTTCATGTGCGTCGAGCTCATGCTCAACGCCGTAAACCTCGCGTTCGTCGCCCTTGCCCAGCTCTACGGCGTGGCCGGCTACGTGATCGTGTTCTTCGTCATGACGGTGGCCGCCGCTGAGGCGGCCGTGGGGCTCGCGATCATCCTGGCGGTGTTCCGGCACGGCCAGTCCATCGATTTGCAGAACATCAACCTGCTGCACGGCTGACGATACCCGCGATGCAGGATTCGCTCGCCATTGCCGGCACCCTTGCGCCCCATGGCGCCGTGAGCCTCGTGTGGCTGACGGTGGCGCTCCCGCTCGCGGGCTTTCTCGCGAACGGCTTGATCGCCATCGCGGGCGCGCGGGCGGAGGCGCGGGGACGCGCGCCGGGAGCCGGCGCCATGCGGCTCGTCTCGGTCATCGGCCCGGGGGTGCTGCTGGCCGCCTTCGCCGTGGCCGCAGCGGTCTTTGCCCAGCTGCGTGCGGCGCCCCCCGAGTGGCCCTACCTCGTGTCAATCTGGCGCTGGCTCGACGTGGGGTCGCTCCAGATCGAGCTGGCGTTGCAGGTGGACCAGCTCTCGACCGTCATGCTGCTCATCGTGACCGGCGTCGGGAGCCTCATCCACCTCTTCAGCGTGGGCTACATGCGCGAGGACCCGGGCTACGCGCGTTTCTTCGCGTATCTCAATTTGTTCGTCGTGTTCATGCTGCTGCTGGTGCTGGGGTCGAGCATGCCGGTGCTCTTCATTGGGTGGGAGGGCGTCGGGCTCTGCTCCTACCTGTTGATCGGCTTCTGGTTCACCGACCAGGCCAATGCCGACGCGGGGAAGAAGGCGTTCCTGGTGAACCGGATCGGCGATTTCGGGTTCCTGATCGCGATGTTCCTGCTCTGGCACACCGTGGGATCGCTCGACTTTGCGCCGATGCTGGCGAAGGCGCCCGGCGTGCTCCATACGCGGATGGCCACCCTGATCTGCCTGTTCCTGCTGCTTGGCTGCGCGGGCAAGTCGGCGCAGATCCCGCTCTATGTCTGGCTGCCCGACGCGATGGCGGGCCCCACGCCGGTCTCGGCGCTGATCCACGCGGCCACGATGGTGACGGCGGGCGTGTATCTCGTGACCCGCGCGGGTGTGCTCTTTGCGCTCTCGCCCGCGGCGAGCATGGTGACCGCCGGCATCGGGGCGGTCACCGCGCTCTTTGCGGCGACGATCGCGCTCCGGCAGTACGACATCAAAAAGGTGCTGGCCTACTCCACCGTCTCGCAGCTCGGCTACATGTTCCTCGCCGTGGGCGCGGGGGCGTACACGGCGGGAATCTTTCATCTCGTGACCCACGCCTTCTTCAAGGCGCTCCTCTTTCTCGGCGCGGGGAGCGTGATCCACGCGATGCACCACGCGTATCATGCGACGCACTCGCACGAGGACGCGCAGGACATGCGCAACATGGGCGGGCTCGCGCGCTATCTGCCGGCCACCGCGGGCCTCATGCTCGTCGCCACGCTCGCCATCGCGGGGATTCCGCCGTTCTCGGGCTTCTTCTCGAAGGACGCCATCCTGTCGGCCGCCTTTGCCCGGGGCGCGGAGCAGCCGGTCTGGTACCTGTTCTACGTGCTCGGTCTCGCCGCCGCGCTCCTGACCGCGTTCTACATGGCGCGGCTCATGACGATGACCTTTGCCGGCGAGAACCGGACCGGCGCGGCCGAACGGACCAATCTGCACGAGGCGCCGCCGATCATGACGGGGCCGCTCGTCATCTTGGGCGTGCTGAGCCTCGTGGGGGGGTTCATCGACGTGCCGGCGTTCCTGGGCGGTGGAGAGCGGCTGGAGCACTGGCTCGAGCCCGTGACGGGCGCCGCGCTCCGCATCCGCCCCCTCCCGCTGCCCGCCGGCCACGCCGAGTCCCTGCTGGTCGCCACCGCGGTAGTGGTCGGCGTGCTCGGGCTCATTGCCGGATACGTCCGCACCCGCGGCATCCGCATCCTCCCGGCCCGCGAGGCGCCGCCGGACGTCGGGTTTGCGCGCGTGCTCTACCACAAGTACTACGTGGACGAGATCTACCGGGCGCTCATCGTACGGCCCACGGTCTGGTTCTCCAGGTGGGTGCTCTGGCGCACGGTGGACCAGGCGCTGGTGGACGGCCTCGGCGTCACCGGTGCGGTGCAGGTCTCGCGCAGCCTCGGCTGGCTCGGGAGCCGCCTGCAGAACGGCCAGCTCGGCTTCTACGCGGTCCTCTTCGTCCTGGGCGCCGTCCTGGTGCTGGGCACCATCGTGCGGTAACCGATGCACGCCTTTCTCGATTCGATCGGCTACAGCCGCTGGATCCTCCAGGTCCTCCTGGTGACGCCGCTCGTCGGCATGGTGCTGGTCGTGGTATCCCGGTCCGCATGGGCGCGGGTGGTGGCGCTCTGCGTCGGGCTGTTCGAGTTCGTCATCTCGCTCGGGCTCTGGTGGGCCTTCGATCCGTCGAACGGCGGCATGCAGTTCGTCACCCGCGTGGACTGGCTCCCGCAGTGGGGCGTGAGCTACTACGTGGGCCTCGACGGTTTGTCGATCTTCATGGTGCTGCTCTCGACCGCGATGATGCCGCTGCTCGTGTGGGGGAGCTGGCACCAGATCGACTTCAAGCAGCGCGGCTTCTACGCGCTGCTCCTGGCGCTCAAGGTCGGGATGATCGGCGTCTTCGTCTCGCTCGACCTCTTCCTCTTCTACTGCTTCTGGGAGCTGCTGCTGGTGCCGATGTACTTCATCATCGGCATCTGGGGCAGCACGCGGCGGCTCTACGCGTCGGAGAAGTTCTTCATCTACACCTTCTCGGGGTCGCTCCTCATGCTGGTGGCGATCATCGCGATGGTGTGGACCGTGGGCCAGGGGACCGGCACCTACTCGTTCGCGTACGACTACCTGCTGGCGCACAAGGATCTGCTGGGCGACAAGGCGCCGTGGCTCTTCGCCGCGTTCGCGCTCGCCTTCGCGGTCAAGGTACCGGTCTTCCCCTTCCATACCTGGCTGCCCGACGCGCACGGCGAGGCGCCCACCGCGGGAAGCGTGGACCTGGCGGTGATCCTGCTCAAGATGGGGACGTACGGGTTCCTACGATTCGCGGTCCCGTTCTTCACGGCATTTGCGCTGAGCCCCACGGTGTCCAACGTCGTGGTGGTGCTCGCGGTCATCGGCATCGTGTACGGCGCGCTCGTCTCGATGGTGCAGCCCGACTTGAAGCGCGTGGTTGCGTATTCCTCCGTGAGCCACCTCGGCTTCGTCATGCTCGGCATCTGGGCCGGCACCGTCCAGAGCGTCCAGGGGGCGATCATGGTCATGATCGCGCACGGGATTTCGACCGGCGCGCTCTTCTTCCTGGTGGGTATGCTCTACGAGCGCCGGCACACCCGCATGATCGCGGACTTCGGTGGCCTCGCGCGGGTGGCGCCGCTCCTCGCGGCGGCCTTCACCGTCACCGCCTTCGCTGCGATCGGCCTGCCGGGTCTCAACGGCTTCATCGGTGAATTCCTGGTGCTGCTCGGGAGCTTCGGCCGCTTCCCCTGGGCCACGGGCTTTGCCACCACCGTGGTGATCTTTGCCGCCGCCTACCTGCTCTGGGCGGTGCAGCGCGTCTTCTTCAACCGGCTCAGCAATCCGGAGAACGAGAAGGTGCGGGACTTGAACCTGCGCGAGCTGGCGGTGATGATCCCGCTCATCGCCGCCATGGTGTGGATGGGCATCTACCCGCGCCCGATTCTGCGCCGCACCGAGGCGGCCAGCATCCGTTACGTCGAAACCGTCCGCCCCCACGTGCCTCCGGCGGTGCTCGGCGTGCCGGGCCAGACCATCGAGGCGCGCCGATGAGGCCCCTCGACCTCCGCGTGCCGCTCGACGCGCTGATCGGACTGCTGCCGGAGGTCCTCCTCACCGCGTGGGTGCTCCTCATGCTGCTCGTGGTGGCGTGGCGGCATGACACGGAGGAGGACGTGCACCTCGCCGGGTGGCTCGCCTTCGTCGGCATCCTGGTCGCAAGCGCGGCGCTCGGCGTGATGGCGCTCGGCGGCGCGCATTCGGCCGGCGCGCCCTTCATGGTCGCGGTGGACGATTACCGCTTCGGCGGGGCGGCGGTGATCCTGCTCTCCTCGGCCGCGACCATTCTTCTCTCGCTCCGCTATCTCGACCGCCAGCGCCTGCTCGCGCCAGAGTACTACGTGCTCGTGCTGCTCGCCACGATCGGCATGCTGCTGCTCGCGGCCGCGGAAGACCTGATCGTGACCTTCCTCGGCCTCGAGGTCATGTCGGTTGCAGTGTACGTGCTCGCGGGCTTTGACCGCTTTCGCCGCTCGTCGGCCGAGGCGGCGCTCAAGTACTTCCTGATCGGGGCATTCGCCTCGGCGTTCCTGCTGTACGGCATCGCGCTCGTCTTCGGTGCCACCGGGGCCACGAATCTCACCGAGATCGGCCGGCGGCTTTCGGGTGCACCGCTCTCGCCGATGGCGGGGCTCGGGCTGGCGCTGCTCCTCGTGGGGTTCGCGTTCAAGATTTCCGCCGTGCCGTTTCACATGTGGGCGCCCGACGTGTACGACGGCGCGCCCACGCCCATCACCGGCTTCATGGCCACCGGCGTCAAGGTGGCCGCCTTTGCCGCGCTCGTCCGCACGTTGCTGCACGCCTTCCCGGAAGCGGGGTACCTCTGGCAGCCGGTGGTCGCGGCGCTCGCGATCGCCACCATCGTGCTCGCCAACACGGTGGCGCTGGCGCAGCGTTCGGTGAAGCGCCTGCTCGCCTACAGCTCCATCGCGCACGCGGGCTACACGCTCGTGGCCGTCTGGGCCGGGACGACGCTCGGCGCCGGTGCGGTGTCGTTCTACCTCCTCACCTACACCGTGACCACGCTCGCCGCCTTCGGCATCGTGGCGGCCGTCGAGCACGTCGGCTCGCGCACCGTCATGATCGAGGACCTCGAGGGGCTCTTCTCCGTGCGCCCGGGCGCGGCGCTCGCCCTCAGCATCTGCCTGCTGTCGCTGCTCGGCTTTCCCGGGACGTTCGGCTTCATCGGCAAGTGGTACCTCATCTCCGCGCCGGTGGCGGAGGGGCAGTACATTCTTCCGGTCGTGCTGGTGCTCGGGAGCCTCATCTCGGCGGGCTACTACCTGCCGATCATCATGGCGATGACGATGAAGCCCACGCGGAGCAAGGAATCGCACCGGCAGGTCACCTTCTCGTGGGCGGCGCGCGCCACGGTTGCCGTCGCGGTTGCGATCGTGGTCGTATTCGGGATCTGGCCCACGGGGCCGCTCTCCACCGTGTTGCGCAGCGCCGCGTCGCTGGCCGGTCGATAGCATCGGTGCCCGCGCCGTGCCGCTCCGGCGCGCGCACCGTCCACGCAGTCGAGGGTTCTGATGCAGGTCGCGAAATCGATTTTTCGTCAGTACGACGTCCGCGGGCTGGTCGACACGGAGCTCACGCGCGAATTCGCCCGTGCGCTGGGGCGCGCGTACGCAAGCGTCGGCTGGGAGCGGCTGGGGCGCGCGCCGCGGCTCGCGGTGGGGCGCGACAACCGGCCCTCCGGCACCGCGCTCGCCGCCGGCTTCCGCCGAGGCATTGCCGACGCGGGGGGTACGGCGGTGGATGTGGGCATGCTGCCCACGCCGGCGCTTTACTTTGCCGTCACCGCGCTCGAGACCGACGGCGGCTGCCAGGTCACCGGCTCGCACAACCCGCCCGAGTTCAACGGATTCAAGATGGTCCTGACCGGCGACGCGCTCCATGGGGACGAGATCCTCGGTCTCTGGGAGATCATCATGGCCGAGCGGTGGCGGAGCGGCACGGGTCAGGAGACGAGCGACGGCTCGGTCCTCGGGCGCTACAGGGAGGCGATTCTGAGCCGCAACTCGGTATCCCGGCCGGTGCGCGCGGTGGTGGACTGCGGCAATGGCGTCGGCAGCGTGATCGCCGTGGCGACGTTGCAGGCGCTCGGCGCGGAGGTCACGGGCCTCTTCTGCGAGTCGGACGGCAGCTTCCCGAATCACCATCCCGATCCGACGGTAGTCGAGAACCTGCGCGACCTCCAGGCCGCCGTCCGCCGCACCGGCGCCGAGCTGGGCATCGCCTTCGACGGCGATGCCGACCGGATCGGCGCGGTGGACGAGCACGGCACCGTGATCTTCGGCGACCAGTTACTCGTGCTCTTCGGCCGGGACGCAGTGCGGCGCTTCGGCCGCGGCATACCGGTAATCTTCGACGTGAAGTGTTCGGAAGTGCTGCCGCAGGCGCTCGAGCGCGCGGGCGCCGAGCCGGTGATGTGGAAGACCGGGCATTCGCTCATCAAGGCCAAGATGAAGGAGATGCACGCGCCGCTCGCGGGCGAGATGAGCGGCCACATGTTTTTCGGCGGGGACTATCTCGGCTTTGATGACGCGCTCTTTGCCGCAGCCCGGCTGCTCGGCATCGTAGCCGCGGGCTCCTCGTTCGGCCTGGCGGCGTTGCTCGCGGATCTGCCGAGGACCTTCGCGACGCCCGAAATCCGGGTCGAGTGCCCCGAGGATCTCAAGTTCGAGATCGCCGAGCGCGCAGTGCGGCACTTCGGCGCGCGGTACCCGGTGAATACGATCGACGGCGTGCGGATGACGTTTCCCCACGGCTGGGGATTGATCCGCTCGTCCAACACCCAGCCCGTGCTCGTGCTCAGGTTCGAGGCCACGAGCCCCGAGGCGCTCGACGCCTACCGCGGCGAGGTGATGGACTGGCTCGCCGCGCAGGGCGTGACCGCGTAACCGGTGCCCTCGCGCGGGCGGCGGCTCGCCCCCGCATTTGCGGCCGCTGGCGCCGTGCTCTTTGCCGGCCACTGGACCGCCGGCGTGCTCGCCGACCGCTGGTGGGCGGAAGGCATCTCGCCGGCCGCGGTCACGTTTCTCACCGGCTGGCACGTCCTTCAGCTCACGCTCGGCTTCGGCGGCGTGCTCATCGCGAGCGCGTGGTTCGTGGGCCACCTGCTCGTCGTGTACCGAGCCATCGGCTCCGTGCAGATCTCCCGCCGCGTCGCAAACCTCGAGATCCGCGAAGCGCTCACCGCCGAAACCCTGCTCACCGGCACGGTCATCGGCGGCCTTCTGCTCGGTCTCATTACCGGCATTGCCGCGTCGCACTGGGCGGCGGAGGTGGCGCTCGCGTGGCACGGGCTCTCGTTCGGCTTTGCCGAGCCACTGCTGGGCCACGATCCGGGCCTCTACGTCGCTCAGCTGCCGCTCTGGCGCTCGCTCCACGGGTTCTTCCTGCTGCTCGCGGTGCTGGCACTGGTGGTGTGCGTTGGCCTCTATGGCGTGGTCGGCGCGATCCGCTGGGTGGAGGGACGCCCCGCGATCAACGACCATGCGCGGGCGCACGTGGGATGGCTTCTGGTCGCCCTGGCATTGGCACTCGCCTGGGGCTACATGCTCGAGCCCTACGAGCTCGTGGCCGGCCGGGGCGGGGTGCCCGATCGGGCCACGGCCGATCTCGTAACGGTGATCGCGCCGGTGCTCACCGGCACCGCCCTCATGGTGGCACTCGTCTCAGCCGTGTGGGCGGCGCGGCCGAGGCACGCGCTCGTGGCGGCGGGCTGGCTCGTGCTCGTGCTCGCCTCGCTCGCGGGCCACTATATCCTGCCCGCGCTCGACGGCGATGCGCCCTCGCCCGCGCTGGATCCCGCGCTTACGCGGGAGCTGTCGTCGCTCGCTTTCGGCCTCGCCGCGCTGAGCGACACCGCCAACGGCCATCTGCTCCGCGACACATCGCCGCCCAGGCTCGCGCCGCTTTGGGATGCCCACGCCGCGCGCGCCGCGGCACCCGACTCGCTCGATGCCGCCTCGGTGAGTCCCGCCGTCCTCGAGCTGAACGGCGTCCGCCGCCCGACCTGGCTCGCGGTGCAGGGCCATGGGAGCGGCACGATCACGCTCACCGCCATGGCGGCGGATACCGCGAGCGCGGTGGGCGATCCCCTCTGGTATCGCGCCGGAGACGCTCACGCGTACCCCGTCCCGCAGACCGTAATGGAGCTGGCCGACGCGCCGGTGCGTCCTGGCGCGCCCGCGTGGAGTATCGAGACCGACGGCCGCGGGCGCGGCGCGGCCATCGACTCCTGGCCCCGCCGCGTGATGCTCGCGTGGGCGCTGCAGATCGGGCGGTTGCTCGGTGACGTGCCCGCCGGCGCGCGGCTCGTCTGGCGGCTCACGCCGGCCGAGCGGCTCGATGCGCTCCTGCCCGTGGCGACATGGAGCGTGCCGATCGCGCGTATTCTCGAAGGCAGGCTCGTCTGGATCAGCGATGGTTACGTGAGCAGCGGCACTTTCCCGCTGGTGGAGCGCGTGCCGTGGCGGGGCGAAGGCGCGAGCGCGGTGCGCGCGGGCTTCATTGGCGTCGTCTGGGCCGAGACCGGCGATACCAAGCTCTATCTCCGACGCGAGCGGGATCCCGATCCGCTGGCGGAAGCCTGGGCCTCGATCGCGGCCGGCGTGGTGCGTCCGGCGAGCGAGCTGCCCGATGAGCTGCCCGAGCGACTTCCGTATCCCGCGGCGCAGTTCCGTGTGCAGTCGATCGCGCTGGAGCGCGCTCCGTGGAGCCTCGGTGTGCTGAGCGGCCGGCCCGCGAGCGGAACGCTGGGCGGCGAGCCGCGCATCGCCGAGCCGGGGTGGGCGCCCGATACGTCGGACGTCCGCCGGGTCGCGATCTTCGAGCGTCCGGCGGGCCGGCGGGTGAGCGCGGTGGTCGCGGGTGCAGTACGGGGCGGCATGCCGATCCTCGAGGTCATGCGCACAGACTCGAACGACGCGCTTCCAGCGCCGCGCGTACTCGATGCCACCTGGACGCGGTTTCCGTCGTACGAGCGCCTGGCCGATTCGGTCCGGACGAGCGGCGCCCGTGGCGATAGCATCACGCCCGGTGCGCTCACGCTCTGGCGCGACGGCGGCACGCTCGGCGCGTACCGCCCCTATTACGCGCCCCGTCCGGGCGGCGGCGGGCCCGCGCTCGTCTGGGTGAGCGTGTGGAAGGGCGAGCGGCGCGGCGCCGGGCGCACACTTCCGGCGGCCTGGGACAACTTGCAAGGCGCCTCCGCCCCGCTGCCGCCCGCGGTGCCCGCCGCGGAGCTCGAGGCCGCGCGACGCTGGGTTCGCCTCGCCGACAGCGCGCTCCGCACCGGCGACTGGGCTGAGTTCGGCCGCGCGTTCGACGCGCTGCGCCGCACCCTCGGTGCTTCGCCCGACTCGACGGCCCTCCGCGACTCCGTCCCGCCGCGCGACTCCTTCACGCCGCGCGATTCGGCCGTGCCGTGAGCGGCGCCCGCGCTCGTCTGCACGCCGTGCGCGGCTTCGCATTCCGCTTGCCCGGTCTCCGGGCCCGGGCTAGGTTGCACCCGCCTTGATCCCGGCAGGAGGCGCATGAGGACGGCGGTGCTGGCGCTTGGCGGCAACGCGCTCGCCCGGGCCGGAGAGCGGGCGACGATCACCAACCAGTTCCGCCACGCTCGCGAAAGCGTCGCCCCGATCGTGCAGCTCGCGCGCGAGGGATGGGGCATCGCGATCGTCCACGGAAACGGCCCGCAGGTCGGCGACGAGCTGGCGCGCAACGAGCGCGCCCGTGACCGCATCGAGCCGCTGCCGCTCGGCGTGCTGGTGGCGGGCACGGCCGGCTGGATCGGTTACATGCTGCAGCAGTCCCTTCAGAACGGTCTCCGGAGCGCGCGGGTGGATCGTCCGGTCGTAACGCTCATCACCCAGACCGTGGTGGACCGCTACGACCCCATGCTCGGCTGCCCCACGAAACCGATCGGGCACGCGCTGGCGGAGCCGTACGCGGCCGAGCTCGCGGAAGCCGGACTCGCCGTGGGCCGCGACGGTGCCGGCGCATGGCGCCGGCTCGCAGCGAGCCCGCGGCCGCTCGGCGTGGTCGAGTTTCCGCTGGTGAAGCGGCTGGTCGACGACGGAGTAGTGGTCATCGCCGCGGGCGGCGGCGGACCGCCGATCTACGACGATCCGCTGCTCGGGCACGAGGGCCTCGACGCCGTGGTCGACAAGGATCGGGTGGCCGCCATCCTCGCGCGTCAACTCTCGGCCGAGGTGTTGATGATCCTGACCGACGTGGACGCGGTGTACGAGGGCTGGCGGACGCCGGCCGCGCGCCCGCTCCGCCGCCTCACGCCGGACGAGGCGGCGGCCTTCGTCGAAGCCGGCGGAGCGAATGCCGGCGGCATGCGGCCCAAGCTCGAGGCCGCGGCGGAATTCGCGCGAGGCGGCGGACGCGCCATCATCGCGCGTCTCGCCGAGGGCCCCGCCGCGCTCCGCGGCGAGACCGGCACTACCATCGTGTCCGCCCCGGCAACGTGAGGACGGCGTGAACATTCACGAGTACCAGGCCCGTGCGCTGCTCAAGGCCCAGGGCATCCCGATGCTCGACGGCGACGTCGCCACCACGCCCACCGAAGCGGAGGCCATTGCGCGGCGGCTTGGACGCACCGTGGTCATCAAGGCACAGGTGCACGCCGGCGGGCGCGGCAAGGCGGGTGGCGTGCGGCTCGCGCGCAATCCTTCCGAAGCGCTCGATTGCGCCGCCGACATACTGGGCATGCGGATCAAGGGCCTCGAGGTCCAGAAGATTCTCGTCGTGCCTGCGGCCGAAATCGCGACCGAGAGCTACGTCGCCCTCATCATGGACCGCGAGAGCCAGAAGCCGGTCTTCATGGTGAGCCCGGCCGGCGGCGTCGACATCGAGGACGTGGCGGCGCGCGCGCCGGAGAAGATCACCCGGCTCGCGGTGGACCCCGCCTACGGGCTCTTTCCTCACCAGGCGCTGGCACTCGCCTTTGCGCTCTTTCGCGACTTCACCCAGGTGAAGGCCGCGGCGCGCATCCTGGAGCAGCTCTACGCGGCGTTCGTCGCCAACGGCTGCTCGCTCGCCGAGATCAATCCGCTCGCCACGACGCCCGAGGGGCGTGTGCTGGCGCTCGACGCCAAGATCATCATCGACGACAACGAACTGTTCTGGCGCCCCGACCTGGGCGTGCTGCGCGACGACACGGCCGAGGAGCCGAGCGAGGCGGCGGCCCGGCGCGCCAACTTGTCGTTCATCAAGCTCGACGGGGACGTCGGGTGCGTGGTAAACGGCGCCGGGCTCGCGATGGCGACGATGGACCTGGTCAAGTACTACGGCGGCGAGCCGGCCAACTTTCTCGACATCGGCGGCAGCTCGAGCCCGGAGAAGGTCATCGCGGCGCTCCGGATCATCACCGCCGATCCGAGGGTGAAGGCAATCCTCTTCAACATCTTCGGCGGGATCACCCGCACGGACGACGTGGCCAACGGCATCGTCGCGGCAACACGCCAGTTCAAGGTGCGGGTGCCGATCGTCATCCGGCTCACCGGCACCAACGAAGCCGAGGCGATCCGCATTCTGAACGAGGTGGGGATGACGGCGCTGAGCGACATGGACGAGGCGGTGCGGCGCGCGGTCGCGCTGGCGCGGGAGGCGGCGTGAGCATTTTTGTAAACGGCGGCACCCGCCTGCTGGTGCAGGGTATCACCGGGCGCGAGGGATCGTTCCACGCGCGCCACATGATCGAGTACGGGACGAGCGTCGTGGCCGGCGTCACGCCGGGGAAGGGCGGGCAGCGCTTCGAGGGCAGCGTGCCGGTCTTCAACACCGTGGCGGAGGCGGTGCGCGAGACGGCCGCGAACACGGCCGTCATCTACGTTCCGCCGATGGCGGCGGCAAGCGCCATCTACGAGGCGGCGGATGCCGGCATTCCGCTCGTCGTTTGCATCACCGAAGGCGTGCCCGTAATGCACATGAGCCGCGTGATGCCGTTTCTCGCCCGGCACGGTGTGCGGCTCATCGGGCCCAATTGCCCCGGGCTCATCAGCCCGGCGGCGCGCGCCAAGGT
Source organism: Gemmatimonadales bacterium (assembly GCA_036279355.1). Taxonomy (NCBI): domain Bacteria; kingdom Pseudomonadati; phylum Gemmatimonadota; class Gemmatimonadia; order Gemmatimonadales; species Gemmatimonadales bacterium. The sequence goes on along the minus strand of DASUJH010000007.1, from coordinate 95,479 downwards.
GGGCATTATTCCGGGCAATATCTGCGCGCCGGGCCGGGTGGGCGTCATCTCGCGGAGCGGCACGCTCACCTACGAGGTGGTGAACCATCTCACCCGCGCCGGGATCGGTCAGAGCACCTGCGTCGGCGTCGGTGGCGACCCGATCATCGGCACCGACTTCATCGCCTGCCTCCAGGCCTTCGAGGCAGACCCCGAGACCGATGTGATCGTGCTGATCGGTGAGATCGGCGGCACCGACGAGCAGCACGCGGCGCGTTACGTGAAGGAGCGGATCTCGAAACCGGTGATCGGTTTCATCGCGGGGCAGACGGCGCCCAAGGGGCGGCGGATGGGACATGCGGGGGCGATCATCTCCGGCTCCTCCGGCACGGCGGAGGAAAAGCTGGGCGCGTTCGCGGACGCGGGGCTCGGCATCATGCGGCGGCCGGCGGACGTGGTCGAGCTGGTCCGGGCACGCATGTGAACGCATTTCGGCGGCTCACCGACCTCCTGAGCCCGCGGCGGGTGGTGGTTCCACTCGCCGCCGCCACCTGGGCCGAGGGCATCGACGCGCTGCTTTCCGCGTGCGTCGCGGACGGTTGCGTGAGGGACGCGGCACGCCTTGCGGAGGTGGTGCGCGAGGCGTGGCCGGCGGACACCATGCACCTCGGCCCGAATGCGTTCCTTGCGCACTTCCGCACGGACGCGGTGGACGAGGTCGTCGTGGCGCTCGGGGTGGCACCGGCACCCCTGATGCCGGCGCGGAGCGCCGGTGCCTCGCCGCGGTCGCGATTCGCCGCCGCCTCGTCGGAAGCGGCCGGCGCGCGGATCATGCTGCTCGTGGTGGCGCCGGCGGCCCAGGCTGCAGAGTACTTGCAGACGGTAGCGGCCTTCGCACGGGCGCTCTCGCGCCCCGAAATCGTGACTGGGCTCCACGCGGCGAGCGGCCCGGATGCCGTGCTCGCGCTGCCGGCGCTGCGCGACGTGCGGCTCGAGGGGCAATTGCTGGTGGGGGACATTCTCCCTCCCGAATCGCTTGCCGTGGCTCCGGACACGCCGCTCGACGAAGCGGCCCGGCTCCTCCTCGCGCACGGCGTGGATGCGGTGCCCGTGGTGAGCTCGGCCCGCGAGGTGCTGGGCCTCCTCTCGACGCGTGACCTGCTCCGCGTACTGGGGCCGGCCTACGTGCAGCGGATGCAGACCGGCGAGACTGCGGGCCAGCGGCCGGGCGCCGCGCCCGCCCGCGCCGTCCGCGATGCGATGGCGCGCACGGTGCTCTGCGTCTCCGAGGATCAGACGGTCGCCGAGGCGGCGACGCTCCTCGCCAACAAGGACGTGAGCGGCGTGCCGGTGGTACGCGACGGGGCGCTCCGCGGGTTCCTCACCCGCAGCGACATCGTGCGCCGCCTCCTCGGCTGACGCGGAGCGAATCGAAGGTACCGCGCACCACGTTCACCCCAACACCCGGACCGCACCCATGCCCGACACGCCGACCCTGACGCTCGCCATCATCAAGCCCGATGCCGTCCAGCGCGGCAAGGCGGGCCTCATCCTGGCCCACCTGGAGCGCGAGGGCTTCGTGCTCCGCGCCGCGCGCCTCGTCCGCCTCACCCCCGCCGAGGCCGGCGCCTTCTACGCCATCCATCGCGGCCGCCCGTTCTACAACGATCTGGTTTCCTTCATGACGAGCGGCCCCTGCTTGCCAATGGCTCTGGAGCGCGCCGACGCCGTGTCCCATCTCCGCACGGTGATCGGCGCTACCGACCCCGCCGAGGCCGCCGAGGGCACCGTCCGAAAGGTCTACGCCGAATCCAAGGGCCGAAACGTCATCCACGCCTCCGACAGCCCCGACAACGCCGCCCGCGAGGTTGCCTTCTTCTTCACCGAGGCCACCCTCGCGCGCCTTGCCGGCTGAATTTCGCTTACCGTCCCTGCCGCCCTTACCGCCTCTCCCGGCTTTCTCTACCGCCTCTCGCTCCCTTGTCCCAAGTCGTTACCCCTACTACAATAAGCGGCTATGCTTCGAGTCGACCTTCGCGATCTCCGACGCGGTCCGGTGGAGACCGTGGGGCGCCTCGAGCCGGACGATCCCGCGTTCGAGGGGCTCGATCTCGGGCTCACGGGGCCGGCGGCGGTCGAAGGGCGCATCCAGGCGACGGGTCCCGGCGAATACTTCTGGCGTGGCAGGGTGGAGGGCGACGTGCGGGCGAGCTGCCGCCGCTGCCTCGTCGACGTGCCGCAGCACATCGACACCGAGCTGAACGCGCTCTTCAGCGACGATCCCGACGCGGCCGACGACCCGAGCGTCTATCCGCTGCCACCCGACGCCACGGCCATCGACCTGGCCACCGTCGTACGCGAGGAGCTGGCGCTCGCCGTATCGCCCTATCCGCTCTGCCGGGAAGATTGCGCGGGCCTCTGCCCGCGGTGCGGGGCCGATCGCAATGCCGGTGCGTGCCAGTGCGCGCCGGCCGAACCAGCGTAGCACCACTTCACCGCACTCCGCTGAGGCATTCATGGCCGTCCCGAAGCGACGCACGTCCAAATCCCGCAAGCGCCTGCGCCGCGGGCACCACACCGCAGCGACCGTCAGGACCCAGGCCTGTCCGCGCTGCAGCTCGCCCAAGCTGCCGCACCGGGTCTGCGATACTTGCGGCTACTACGGGGGCGTGAAGCGGGTCGAGGTCGAGGACGCCTGAGCGTGATCCGCGTCGCGGTGGACGCGATGGGCGGCGATCATGCCCCGGCGGCGGAGGTCGCGGGCGTCCTCGCGGCGCTCGCCGAGTACGGCTCGGCCGGCTCGCCCGCATTCACCGCCCAGCTCGTGGGGCGGCGCGACGTCATCGAAGCTGAGCTCGCGCGCCACCCGGGCGCGGATCGTTCGCACATCGAGCTCCACGACGCGCCCGACGTGATCGGCATGGGCGAGAAGCCGCTCGCGGCCGTGCGCAAGAAGCCGCTCTCGAGCATCGTGGTGGGGCTCAAACTGCAGGCCGCCGGCAGATCCGACGCGTTTCTTTCAGCGGGCAACACCGGCGCGGTGCTCGCCGCCTCCACGCTCATTCTTGGCCTGCACGAAGGCGTGGAACGAGCGACGGCGGCATCCGCCTTTCCCACCGAGAGCCGCCCCGTCATCGTGCTCGACGCCGGCGCCAACGTCGACTGCTCCGCCCGCGAGCTGGTGAACTTCGCCCGCCTGGGCACCGTCTACGTGCGCGACATCTTCGACCGGCCCAATCCCACCGTGGGCCTGCTCAATGTGGGCGAGGAAGAGGAGAAGGGCAACGCGACGGCCCGCGAAGCGCACCAGTTGCTCAAGCGCACGCCGGGCCTCAATTACATCGGCAACATCGAGGGCCGGGACATCCTGCCCGGCCACCCGGTCCACGGGCCCGTCGACGTGATCGTGTGCGACGGCTTCGTCGGCAACATCGTCCTCAAGTTCTACGAGTCGGCGGCCAAGCTGCTGGTGGGCATCATGCGGCGCGAGGCGCCCGAGGTGCTCACGCGGGAGGACTTCGGCCGGGTGCTCACGTTCCTCGACTACACCGAGTACGGTGGCGCGCCCCTGCTCGGCGTCAAAGGCATCGCCGTCATGTGCCACGGCGCCTCGAATGCCAACGCGATCAAGAATGCGATCCGGGTCACCGTACACTCGGTCGAGCGCCGCCTCGACGAGCACATCGGCGCCCAGTTCGCGCGGCAGGACGCCGCAGCGGCCCGCGCATGATGGCCCGCCCCATCGCGGAAATTGCGGGGCTGGGCGTCGCGGTGCCCGCCCGCACCGTCACCAATCACGACCTCTCCCGCACGCTCGACACCACGGACCAGTGGATCGTCGAGCGCACCGGCATCCGTGAGCGGCGCATCGCGGCGCCGGAGGAAACGCTCGCCTCGCTCTGCCGCACCGCCACGACCGGCGCCACGAACGAGGCAGGCATTACCGCCGCGGACCTCGACACCATCATCCTCGCCACCGTCTCACCCGACCGCCGGATGCCGGGCACCGCGTGCGACCTGCAGGCGCTCATCGGCGCGGAGTCGGCCGCGGCATTCGACATTCACGCCGCGTGCCCGGGCTTCATCTACGCGCTTGCGGTGGGCGAAGGACTCATCGCGACGGGGCAGGGCCGGAACGTGCTCACGCTCGGCGCGGAGCGGCTCTCGACGGTGGTGGATTGGCAGGACCGCTCGACCGCGGTGCTCTTCGGCGACGGCGCAGGCGCGGTCGTGCTCCAGCCGGCGCGCGGCGACCGGGGCATCCTCTCGACGTTTCTGCGCACCGACGGGCGGCTCGCAAATCTGCTGTACATCCCCGGCGGCGCGGGCTGCGAGCCGATCAGCGAGCAGGTCATCCGCGACCGCTCGCAGTTCATGAAGATGGCCGGGCGCGAGGTGTTCAAGGCGGCGGTCCACGCGATGGCGGAGGCGACCGACGAAGCGCTCCGCCGCGCCTGCGTCACCGCCGACGAGATCGACCTTTTCGTCCCGCACCAGGCCAACATCCGCATCATCGAGGCGACGGCCAGGCACGCCGGCGTTCCGATGGACAAGGTGATGGTGAATCTCGACCGTTACGGCAACACGTCGGCGGCATCGATTCCGCTGGCGCTCGATCAGGCATTGAAGGAGGGGCGGGTGTCGCGCGGCTCGCTGCTCCTCTTCGTTGCGTTCGGAGCCGGGTTCACCTGGGGGAGCGCCGTCGTCCGGTGGTGACGGTCCTCATGTGCCCCGGCCAGGGCGCGCAACGCGTCGGCATGGGGAAAGATCTGGCCGAGCGCTTTCCCGCCGCGCGCGACGCATTCGCCGCAGTGGACGAGGCGCTTGGCGCGCGGCTCTCGCGCCTCATGTGGGAGGGCCCGGAAGAGGAGCTCACCCGCACCGATAACGCGCAGCCCGCCATCCTCGCGCACTCGTGCGCCGTGCTCGCCGTCCTGGGCGATCGGCTGGGCGACGTGCGCGCCGCGGCCGGTCACAGTCTGGGGGAGTACAGCGCGCACGTGGCCGCCGGCACGCTCACGCTGCCGGACGCGGCGCGCCTCGTGCGCCGCCGCGGCGAGCTCATGTACGCGGCCGGCGTCGAGCGCCCCGGCGCCATGGCCGCTGTGCTCGGCCTTGCCACGGCGGAGGTCGAGGCGGCGTGTCGGGAAGCATCATCCGGCGGTCGGGTGGCCGTCGCAGCCAACCTCAACACGCCGGAGCAAACCGTCATCTCGGGCGATCCCGAGGCGGTGACCCGCGCAGGCGAACGGTGCAGGGCGCGAGGCGCCAAGCGGGTCACGCCGCTCAAGGTGAGCGGCGCATTTCACTCGCCGCTCATGCAACCCGCGCTCGACGGGCTCGGCGCGGCGCTCGCCGAGGTTTTGTTCCGCGATCCGTGCGCGCCGGTCATCGCCAACGCGACCGCCGAGCCGGTACACACGGGCGCGGCGGCCTCCGCGCGGTTACAGGAGCAGCTCACCGCACCGGTGCGCTGGGTGGAATGCATGCAGGCTGCGCATCGCCTGGCGCCCGGCGCGAGCTTTGTCGAGGTTGGTCCTGGCAACGTGCTGGCCGGGTTGCTCAAGCGCATCGTGCCGGAGGCCCGGGCCGTGAGCCTCGGCACCGCGGCCGAGGTCGAGCGCTTTCTCGCGGGCCCTGCCGGCACGGCGGCATCAGCGGCCGGAGGCCGCGGCGGCCGGGAGCCCGCGGGCGCGTGACTGCGGTGGATCTCGGCGGCAAGGTCGCGCTCATCACTGGCGGGACCCGCGGCATCGGCCGCTCGATCGCCGAGGAGCTGCACGCGGCGGGGGCGCGTGTGGCCCTCACCGGGCGTGACCTGGCGCGCGCCGAAGCCGCCGCCGCCGTACTTGGCGAGGGCGCCGCGGGCTTCGCATGCGAGGTCACCGACGCGGCGCAGGTGGATGCGGTCGTTGCCGCGGCGGAGCGCGCCCTGGGCCCGCTCGACATCGTGGTGAACAATGCCGGCATAACCCGCGATCAGCTCCTGCTCCGGATGAGCGAGGACGAGTGGGATTCGGTGCTCGATACCAATCTCAAGGGCGCGTTCCTCGTCACCAAGGCGGCGACGCGTGGCATGCTCAAGCGCCGCGCCGGACGCGTCGTGAACGTCTCGAGCATCGTCGGCCTCATGGGCAACAAGGGGCAGGCCAATTACGCGGCGAGCAAGGCGGGGCTCGTGGGCTTCACCCGGTCGGTGGCACGGGAGTACGCCAGCCGCAATATCCTGGTGAATTGCGTGGCCCCCGGGTTCATCGAAACCGACATGACCGATGCCTTGCCGGTCGAAGCGAAGGAGTCGTTATTACAGGACATTCCGCTCGGTCGGCTGGGCCGCCCCGAAGATATCGCCGGGGCCGTGCTCTTTCTGGTCTCGGACCTGGCGCGTTACATCACCGGGCAGGTGCTGATCGTGGACGGCGGGATGGCGATGTGATCGGGTCGTGGAGGGCGGACCTTTAATCTGGGACGAGGACGACATGAGCGACGTGGACGAAAAGGTCAAGGACATCATCGTCGAGGAGCTGGGGGTGGAGCGCGAGAAACTGACCCCCGAGGCGAGCTTCATGGAGGACCTCGGCGCCGACAGCCTGGACACGGTCGAGCTCGTGATGGCCTTCGAGAAGGAATTCGACATCGACATCCCCGACGAAGAGGCGGAAAAACTCCGCACCGTGGGCGATGCGATGACGTATCTTCACCAGAAGATCGGGAAGTAGCTTGGGTGCACCCGTGGGCACTGCGGTCGCCACTCGGCGGGTCGTCGTCACCGGCTTAGGGCTCGTCACTCCCGTCGGCAACGACGTCGACTCCACCTGGTCCGCGCTCGTGGCGGGCAAGTCCGGTGCGGCGCCGATCACCAAGTTCGATCCCGCCAGGCTGCAGGTCCGCTTCGCCTGCGAGGTGAAGGGCTTCGACGCCTCCCGCTACATGGACAGGAAGGAGGCGCGGCGCTACGACCTCTTCGCGCAGTTCGCGCTCGCGGCCACGCACCAGGCCGTGAGCCGGGCCGGGCTCGAGGGGAGATTTCCGGCGACGCGCACCGGCGTCATCATCGGCAGCGGGATCGGCGGGATGCAGACTTACGAGGACAACTGCAGCGCCTATCTTCTCAAGGGCCCCGACCGCGTCTCGCCATTCTTCGTTCCGATGTACATCCCCAACATCGCTGCCGGGCTCGTCGCCATCCGCTACGGGCTCAAGGGCCCGAACTTCTGCACCGTGTCGGCCTGCGCGTCGTCGGCGCACGCCATCGGCGAGGCGTACCGGCTGGTGCAGCACGGCAAGGTGGACGTGATGATCGCGGGTGGCGCCGAGGCCGCCATCACCGGGCTCACGGTGGCGGGGTTCCAGAACATGAAGGCGCTCTCCACCCGCAACGATTCGCCCGAGACGGCGAGCCGCCCCTTCGACCGCGACCGCGACGGCTTCGTATTGGGCGACGGCGCCGCGTCAATCATACTCGAGAGCCTGGAGCACGCCGAGGCGCGGGGCGCCACGATTCTGGGGGAGGTGCTGGGCTACGGAATGAGCGACGACGCGTTCCATATGGCCCAACCGCCCGAGGGCGGTGCCGGCGCCCGCCAGTCCATGGCCGATTGCCTCGCCGACGGCGCCATTGACCCCGCGGACGTCGACTACATCAACGCCCACGGCACTTCGACCCCGCAAGGCGACGTGGCGGAAACCCAGGCGGTGAAGTCGCTCTTCGGGCCGCGTGCCCGCCAGCTCGTATTCGCCTCCACCAAATCGATGACCGGGCACCTGCTCGGCGGCGCGGGCGCGCTCGAGTTTGCCGTATCGCTCCTCGTGGCGCGCTGCGGGGTCATTCCTCCGACCATCAACCAATTCCACCCTGACCCCGAGTGCGATCTCGACTCCGCCCCGAACCAGAAAGTGGAACGGCCGGTCAACGTGGCGCTCTCGAACTCGTTCGGCTTCGGCGGGCACAACGTGACGCTGGCCGTGCGCGGCTGGCGCGGGTAGCATCGCGCTCGAACGCAAGGAGGGTCGCATGACATCCACCGTACCATCCGCCGCCGTCGAGCAGTTGATCCATCGCCTCGATGATGCCGTGGCCGTGCGCGACGACGCGGGCCGCTGCCGCCGGGTGAAGCAGGTGTTGATCGACGTGATGCACGCGGGCGAGGCGCTGCTCGACGCGCGCTTTCTCGTGCCCGCGCCCGATCGCTATGCGCGCCGGCTGCTCCATCGCGATCCGGCGGGCCGCTACACGGTGATCGCCATGGTCTGGGACCGGAGCCAGGGCACGCCGCTTCACGACCACGCCGGCACGTGGTGCGTGGAGTGCGTCTATCGCGGGCGCATCAAGGTCACGTCATACTCGGTGAGCGGCGGCGATCCCGAGCTGGATCTGGTCGAGTTCCGGCAGGAAACCGTCGTGCTCGCGGGCAGGGGCGAGGCGGGGGCGCTCATTCCGCCGTTCGAGTATCACCGCATCGAGAATCCGGACCGGGCGCCCGCGGTGACGATCCACGTGTACGGTGGGGAGATGACCTACTGCCACGTTTTCGAGCCGAGCGGTGAGGGCCGCTACCGGCGGGAATTCCGCGAGCTGCACTACACGGCGTAGATACGATGTCCCGCGCACCCGACCTCGGCCGCCTCGCCGATCCCGCGCTCCGCCCGATCGGCGAGAAGGTGCTCGGTGGCCAGCGGCTCGAGGCTGCCGACGGGCTCACGCTCTACGCCACGGCGGACCTGCTGGGTCTCGGCGCGCTGGCCGACGCGGCCAACCGACGCGTCAACGGCGACCGCGTCTTCTTCAGCGCCAACCAGCACATCAATCCGACCAACGTCTGCGTCCTGCGCAACACCTGCGTCTTCTGCTCGTTCGCGCGGCTGCCGAAGGAAGCGGGAGCCTACACCCGCTCGCTCGACGACGTGTTCGCCGAGGCGGAGCAGGCGCGCGGCGCGCCGACGCGGGAGTTCCACATCGTGGGCGGGCTGCACCCCAAGCTCCGCCTTTCGTATTACACGGACATGATCCGCGGCCTCAAGGAGCGCCACCCCGAGGTGCACGTGAAGGCGCTCACCGCCGTCGAAATCGCGCACCTCGCGCGGATCGAGCGGTCGAGCGTGCGCGAGGTGCTGGTGGCGCTCAAGGAGGCCGGCCTCACGAGCCTCCCGGGCGGTGGCGCCGAAGTGTTCAGCACCGCGGTCCGCGCCACGATCGCCGAGCGGAAACTCACCGGCGAGGAGTGGATCATGGTGCATCGCACCGCGCACGCGCTAGGCCTCCCGACCAACTGCACCATGCTCTACGGTCACGTGGAGACGGCGGCGGACCGGATCGAGCACCTGAGCATGCTGCGCGCATTGCAGGACGAGACCGGCGGGTTTCTCACCTACATTCCGCTCGCGTATCACCCCGACCACAACGACCTGGGCGAGGACCTGGGCCGCGTCGGCACGGCCACCACGGGCCACGAGGATCTCAAGAACATCGCGGTCGCGCGGCTTTTTCTCGACAACGTGTTGCATGTCAAGACCCACTGGCCCATGGTGACGCCGTTCCTGTCGCAGATTGCGCTCAACTTCGGGTGCGACGATGTCGAGGGCACGGTGGTGTACGAGCGGATCTATCATGAAGCCGGCGCGCGCACCGCCATGGGCCTGCCCTACCTCGAGTTGGTGCGGCTCATCCGAGGGGCGGGGCGCCGGCCCGTCGAGCGCGATAGCCTCTACCGCGTCGTGCGGGACGCCTTCGACGATCCGCCACCGCCGGAGCACCCCGACGGGCGGGCGCACCGGCGCGGCGCGGCATTGCCCGTGGTGCACGCCGCATGAGGCTCGGGCGGATTCCCTGGATCAACTGCTACCCGGTGTATGGCGCCATCGATCGCGCGCTGGTGCCGGTGCCGGCCGAGCTCGTGACCGGCACTGCGTCGGAGCTCAACGATCTGCTCGCGGCCGGCGAGCTAGACGTGAGCGTGGTGTCGGCCGTCGAGTACGCGCGGAACGCGGCGGCCTATCATCTCCTGCCCGATCTCGCCATCACCTGCGACGGGCCGGTGCACAGCGTGGCGCTCTTCAGCCGGCGGCCCGTCGCGGAGCTGTCGGACTGCACGGTGCTGCTCACGGCCTCGTCGCGCACGTCGGTGCTGCTGCTCGAATTGTTATCGCGTCACCGGTGGCACATCACACCACGGTTCGCCACCGTGCGCGCGGAGGCGGGAGACCTCGAGGCACTCGCGGGCTTTCCGCACGAGGCGGTGCTCGTAATCGGCGATGCGGCGCTGATGCTCACGGCCGAACGGCGCTATCCGATCACCGTGGACCTGGGCGCCGCGTGGCAGGAGTGGACCGGACTTCCGTTCGTGTTCGCGGTCTGGGCCGCGCGGCGGAACGCGCCGGCCGCCGAGGTGCGCCGGGTACACGAGCAGTTGCTCGAGTCGCGCGCGTGGGGGCTCGGGCATCTCGACGAGCTGGCCGCCGCGGCCGCACGGCAAACCGCAGTGCCGGAGCCCGTCTGCCGCGCCTATCTCGGCGACCTCGATTACGCGTTGAGCTACGCGCATCTGGCCGGCCTCACCGACTTCTTCCGCCGCTTGACCAGGGACGGCCTCGTGCCCGACGGCTCACTGTCCTTTATTTCAGCCGCATAAGTGCCACTCTCCATGGATGTTGTAGATCGCACTTCGAGTGAGTTCAAGGAGTACCTCGCGCTCTACGAGGACGCCGATCTATTGGAGCTCGGCCGGCTGGCCGACGAGGCGCGCCGGCGGCTCCATCCCGAGTCGGTCGTCACTTACATCATCGATCGGAACATCAACTACACCAACGTCTGCGTCGCCGATTGCGGCTTCTGCGCATTTTACCGGCGCCCCAAGCATGCCGAAGGCTACGTGCTGAGCTTCGATGAGATCGGACGCAAGATCGACGAGTGCAAGGCGATCGGCGGCGTACAGATTCTGCTGCAAGGGGGGCACAACCCGTACATTCCCTTCGAGTGGTACCTCGACCTGATGCGTTACATCAAGCGCAGCCACCCGATCCACATCCACGGCTTCTCGCCCTCGGAGATCGTCTTCTTCAGCGAGCGGTTCGCGCTCTCCGTGGCCGACGTGGTGCGCGAGCTGGCCGCGGCCGGGCTCGACAGCATTCCCGGCGGCGGCGGCGAGATCCTGGTGGACGAGGTGCGCCGGCGCGTCGCGCGCAAGAAGGCGCACACCGACGAGTGGCTCGGCGTCCAGGAGGAGGCGCATCGCCAGGGAATGCGCACCTCGGTCACGATGATGTACGGGCTGGGCGAGAGCAACGCCGACCGGATCGAGCATCTCTTTCGCGTGCGCGAAGTGCAGGCGCGCACCGGCGGATTCACCGCGTTCATCTGCTGGCCACTCCAGCCCGAGGGCACGCCGACGATGTCGCGCCAGCCCAGGACCGACGCGGTGACCTACCTGCGCACGCTCGCCATCGCGCGCATCGTGCTCGACAACGTTCCCAACATGCAGTCGTCGTGGGTCACGATGGGCCACAAGGTGGGCCAGGTGGCGCTGAGCTTCGGCGCCAACGACTACGGCAGCCTGATGATGGAAGAGAACGTCGTTTCCGCCGCCGGCACCACCTATCGTACGACGCTCGGCGAGATCGAGCGGCTCATCACGGACGCCGGCTACACGCCGAAGCGGCGGCGGCAGGACTACACGGTGTTGGTGTGAGGGAGCCGGGCCTCCCGTTCCGCATCGGACTCGGCTACGACTCCCACCGTTTCGCGCCCGGGCGTCCTCTCATTCTGGGTGGTGTCACGATTCCGCATCCGCTCGGGCTCGCCGGGCACTCGGATGCCGATGCGGTGGCGCACGCGCTGACCGACGCGATCCTGGGTGCGGCGGGTGCCGGCGACATCGGCCGCCACTTTCCCGATACCGATCCGCGCTGGAAGGACGCCGACTCGCTCGAGCTGCTGGCCCAGGCGCATGATATCGCCCGCACCCGTGGGTGGACGCTCAGGCAGGCCGACCTCACCGTGATCACCGAAGCGCCGGCGCTCGCGCCACATCTGGCGCCCATGGCGGCAGCACTCGCGGCGCGTCTCGATGTGTCGGCGGACGATATCGGCGTCAAGGCCAAGACCAACGAGGGAATGGGTTTCATCGGACGGGGCGACGGTGTCGCCGTGCTCGCCGTCGCCATGCTCGGCGCGAGGGAGGCCCGCTGATCGAGTCGCTGCTCGAGCGGCTGGCCGCACTCCCGCCGCTCGCGATCTATCTGACGCTCGGTCTCCTCGCCGCCGTTGAAAACGTCGTGCCCCCGGTGCCGGCCGATGCGGCGGCACTGATCGGCGCCTTTCTTTCGAGGCGCGGAGTCACCTCCCCACTCGGCGTATTCACGGTCGTGTGGACCTGCAACGTGGGTGGTGCGCTCGCGGTGTACTTCGCGGTGCGCGGTCGCGGGCGACGGTTTCTCGCCACCAAGCGTGGCCGCCGGCTACTCGCGCCGGACGCACTCGCCGTGATCAGACGCGAATACCTCCGCTTCGGCGTCCTCGGCATTTTCCTCGCCCGGTTCCTGCCCGGCATCCGGGCCGTGGTGCCGCCGTTCGCGGGCATCTCCGATATTCCGCCGTTGCGGACCGCGATTCCGATCGCCGCCCATTCGGCCGTTTGGTACGGCGGCATCACCATCCTCGGCGCGCTGCTCGGCGCCGAGTGGGGAGCGATCGTGGCACTCCTCGGCGGGGTGAACCGCGCGCTCGCTGTGGCGGCGGCCGTGGTGGTGGCGCTCTGGCTCGCCCTCGCGTACGCGCGGGCGCGGCGCAGGCGGCGCGAGCGCGTAAACGGCCCGAAGGGAACGCCGGAAGCGGGGGAGGCGCCGTGACCGGAGTGGGCGCCGGGAGCGACCCCGCCGGACTTCGCGCGGAGGTCGAGCGCGCGTTCTGGCTGGAGAGCTTTCGCGACTACCTCGCGCTCGAGGCGGGGCATAGCCCCAACACCGTGGCCGCGTACCTTCACGATCTCCATGGGCTCGGCCGGTTCGCCATCTCGAAGGGCGTGCGGAGCCCGGCCGCGGTGAGCCGCAGCCTGCTCCGCGATTTCATCTATCAGCTGAAGGACGTCGGCATGAGCGCCGCGACGATCCGGCGCGAGGTCTCCGCAATTCGAACCTACTTCGCGTTTCTCGTGGCCGAGGGGCGCCTGGCCGAGGATCCGAGCGACCGGCTCGAGAGCCCGCAGCGCTGGCGCACGCTCCCCGACACGCTCACCGTGGCGGAGGTCGAGGCCCTGATCGCGGCGCCACGCGTGGACGACCCGCTCGCCTGGCGCGACCGCGCGCTGCTGGAGCTGGGCTACGGCGCCGGGCTTCGCGTCTCCGAGCTCTGCGGGCTCGGCCTCGCTGACCTGCTGCTTACGGAGGGCCTCGTGCGCGTCTTCGGCAAGGGGAGCAAGGAGCGGCTCGTGCCGATAGGCCGGCGCGTGATTGGCGCGGTGTCCGTGTACCTGCACGAGCTGCGTCCGACGCTCGACCGCGGCAAATCGAAGGCGCGGCTGCTGCTCAACGCGCGCGGCGAGCCGCTTTCGCGGGTCGGCGCCTGGGGCGTCGTGAAGCGGTGCACCGAGCGCGCCGGCATCACCAAGCGGGTGACGCCACATACGCTCCGGCACACGTTCGCCACCCATCTCCTGGAAGGCGGCGCCGACTTGCGTGCCGTACAGGAGATGCTCGGCCACGCCGATCTCTCCACCACACAGCTCTACACCCACGTGGACCGCGAGTATCTCCGATCGGTGCACCGCCAATATCACCCGCGCGCGTGACGGCTCGCCCCGGCTTTCCGGCGCATGCCGGCGCCCTGCTGCTCCTCGCCGCCTGCGCGCACTACACACCCGCGCCGCTCCATCCTGCCGAGCTGGCCGATGCGTTTGCGGCGCGCCGGCTCAATGAGCCTGGGCTGGTCCGCTACCTCGGCGAGCATGGCTCCAGCGCGCCCTCCGCCGCGTGGCGCCCGGCCGATCTGGCGCTCGCCGCGCTCTACTGGCAGCCCGCGCTCGACCGCGCCCGCGCGGAGTGGCGTGCCGCGCGTGCGGGCGAAATTACGGCCGGCGCGCGGCCCGAGCCTGCGCTGGAATCGCAGCTTGGCTACGCCACGTCGAGCGACGTGTTCGAGTCCCGCTGGGTTGCCGCGCTCACGACCGTTTTCACCCTCGAGCTGGGCGGCAAGCGGGGCGCCCGCGTCGCCGCGGCGCGGGCGCGCACCGCGCTGGCCGAGGTGGAGCTGGACGACACTGCGTGGCGCACCGCGCGCGCGGTCCGTGACGCCGCGGTGGCGCTCGGCGCGGCGGAGCAGCGTGCGCGCGATGCCGCCGAGCAGCAGCAGCGCGTCGGCAAGTTCGCGGCGCGGCTGCGCCACCGATATGAGGAAGGCGCCGTTGGGCGTGGCGAGCTGGTCGCGATCGAGGCGGAGGAGACCGGCGCGCGCACCGCGCTCGCGCGCGAAGCGCGCGCGGTGGCCGGCGCACGCGCGGCGCTCGGGCGCACGGTCGGTGTGCCGCCGGACGCGATGGACTCGATCGGGGTCGAGCCCGACCCGCCGGCGCGCTGCGCCGTGCATGCCGCCGCGCCCGACAGCGTGCGCGCGGTGGCGCTCCGCCGCCGCACCGACATCGGGCGCGGGCTCGCCGAGTACGCCGTCGCGGAGGGCGAGTTGCGCATGGCCGTGGCGGGCGCCTCGCCCGACCTCACGCTCGGCCCCGGATTCAACTGGGACCAGGGCATCGGCATCTGGACGCTCGCGCTCGCCCTGCCGCGGCTGCCGTTTCACCGGAATCGCGGTCCGATCGCCGAGGCCACCGCGCGGCGCGCCGCCGCCGCCGCGCGGTTCTCGGAGCTGCAGCAGGGCGTGATCGCCGATGTGGGCGCGGCGCTTGCCGCCTGCCGGGTGGCGCGGAGCGAAACGGCCGGTACCGATTCGGTGCTTGCGGCAACGCGCCGTCGCGCCGAAGTGGCGCGCGCGGCGTACGAGCGTGGCGAGGTCGGCGCGGGCGATCTCGAGCCGCTCGAGCTGGCCGAGAGCCGCGCCATCCTGGAGCAGCACGCGGCGGCGCAGCGCGAGGCCACGGCGGCGCTCGCGCTCGACGCGGCGACCGGTGCCTGGCCGCCGGGCAACGTCACCTGGCCCGATCCGACGGTGAGCCCCACGGTGAATGAGGCGGCGCGATGAGCCGCCCGCTCCCGCGCGCGCTCGCGTCAGCGCTCGCATTGGCGACGGCGGTCCTCGTGGGCGTATGGCTCGTCACCATGTATCATCGCCATGAGGCTCGGCTGGAGGCGCAAGCCGGTTTGCAGGAGCCCGTCGTGGCGCCAAGCCGCGTGCGGGAGAGCGGCGGCGAGGCCACGGTCGTGCTCGACACCGCCGATGAGCGCCGCCTGGGCCTTCGCGTGGCTCCGGTGCGGGCCGCAGTGGCGGCGCCCGAGGTCCGGCTTACCGGCGAGCTGGTGCCCGAGCCGGATCGCACGGCCGCGGTGCGCGCGCCGCTCGCTGGCCGGCTCAGCGTTCCCGACGGCGCGCACTGGCCCGGCTTTGGGGACCGGGTGTCGGCAGGCGCGCTCGTGGCGCAGGTGTCCGACGCGAAGCCCCTCGCCGCGCCGCGCGGCGGCGTGGTCACCCACGTTGGCGCGCAGCCGGACGAAATGGTGCAGCCCGGCCAGGTGCTGCTCGAGATCACCGACTACACCCAACCGCTTGCGCGCATCGCATGGCCGGCCGACGCACCGCGGCCGCCCGCTTCGCTCGCGCTCGTGGCGCCCGGACGCACCGGTGGCCGGGTGACCGCGCGTCTCGTCGGTGCCTCTCCCGAAGCCGATGCGCTCACCCGGCTCCCCGCGTTTCTCTACCGCGCGGAGCGGAGCTGGTCCGGCGCACGGCCGGGCGCCGCGGTTTTCGCTCTCCTCCCGCGCGGCGGCTCCGCGCGCCGCGGCGTGCTCGTCCCGGACCGCGCGCTGGTGCAATGGGAGGGCCTCGTCTGGGCCTACGTCGAGCGCGAGCCAGGCCGCTTCTCGAGAGTGCGCGTACCGACCGACCGCCCGGTAGCCGGCGGAATGCTCGCCACCACGCTCGAGCCCGGCACGCCCGTCGTGATCGAAGGCGCCGAGCAACTGCTCTCCGAGGAATTCCGCGCCCGCGTTACCGTGGGCGACGAAGCGAACGAATAGCCGATGCTCTCCACCCTGGTCCGGTTCTCGGTCCGGCATCGCGGGATCGTCATCGGGCTCGCGCTCGCGGTCGTGGTTTACGGTCTCGACGTGCTGCGCAACGCCAAGCTCGATGTGTTCCCCGAGTTCGCCCCGCCGCAGGTCTCCATCCAGACCGAGGCGCCCGGGTTCTCCGCCGAGCAGGTGGAGATCCTGGTCACCAGGCCGATCGAAGATGCGATCAACGGGGTGAGCGGTGTTGCGACCGTGCGATCACAAAGCATCCAGGGGCTCTCGGTCATCACGGCGGTGCTTGCCGAAGGCACCGAGATCTACCGTGCCCGCCAGGCCATCGCCGAGCGGCTGAGTGAGGCGGCGAGCCGCCTGCCGGCGAGCGTCGTGCCACCCGTCCTGAGCCCGCTCACCTCGTCATCGAGCACCGTGCTCATCGTGGGCATCACCTCGGAGACCCGCACCCCGATCGAGCAACGCACGTTCGTCGACTGGGTCATGCGCCCGCGGCTCCTCGCGACGCGCGGTGTCGCCAAGGTCGCCGTGTTCGGCGGCGAGGTGCGGCAGCTTCAGATTCTGCTCGACCCCGAACGGCTCAGGCTCCATGGCGTCGGCATTCCCGAGGTGCTGGCGGCCGCCGAGCGGGCCACCGGTGTGCGCGGCGCCGGCGTCATCGACAGCCCGAACCAGCGCATCGTGGTGCGCACCGAGGGCCAGCTCGTGGATCCCGACGTGCTCGCCGGCGCCGTCGTGCGCGAGCGAGACGGCGCGGTGCTGCGCCTCCGCGACCTGGGCCACGTGATCGAAGGCGGCGCGCCCCGCATCGGCGAGGGTGGCGTCATGGGCGAGCGCGGTCTCGTCATCGTCATTTCGGCGCAGCTCGGCGCCAACACCAAGGTGGTTGCGGCGGGCGCCGAGGCCGCCCTGCGCCAGATGGAGCCGGCCATCCGCGCGGCCGGGCTCACGCTGCACCCGGCCCTCTTCCGGCCCGCCGAGTTCATCGACCTGGCGCTGCGCAACATCACGACGTCGCTCCTCCTGGGCGCGGCGCTCGTCGCCGTCGTGCTGTTCGTGTTCCTGGCGGACGTGGGCGCGGCCGCCATCTCGCTCACCGCGATTCCGCTCTCGCTCCTCGCCGCGATCATCGTGCTCGACCGCTTCGGCTTCGGCATCAACACCCTCACGCTGGGCGGTCTCGCCATCGCCTTGGGCGAGGTGGTGGACGACGCGATCATCGACGTCGAGAACATCGCGCGCCGGCTCCGGCTCAACCGGGCATCCGGCTCGCCGCGCGCTATCGGGGATGTGGTGATCGATGCCTCACTCGAGGTGCGGGGCAGCGTAGTGTACGCCACCTTCGTCGTCGCCCTCGTGTTCCTGCCGGTGCTGGCGCTGTCCGGCGTCCAGGGCGCGCTCTTCCGCCCGCTCGGCCTGGCGTACATCCTGGCGACGCTTGCGTCGTTGCTGGTCGCGCTCACGGTCACCCCGGCGCTCACGCTCACTCTCATCGCCCGGCGCGGTCGCGCGGAGCACGAATCCCGCTTTCTCGCGTGGCTCAAGGGCGGCTACGGGCGCGCACTCCACTGGCTCTGCGCGCGCCCCATGGCAGTGGCGGCCGCGGCGTTCGCGACCTGCGTTGCCGCCGCCGCCACGCTGCCGTTCTTCGGCGCCACGTTTCTCCCCGAGTTTCGCGAGGGGCATTACCTGGTCCACATGTCGGCCGTGCCCGGTACCTCGCTCGACGAATCCTTTCGCCTGGGCCAGCAGGTGACGGCCGCGCTCCGCCGCGATCCGCGGGTGCGCGCCGTCGCGCAGCGGATCGGGCGGGCGGAACTGTCGGAGGACACCTGGGGCACGCACTACACCGAGTTCGAGGTGGACCTCGTGCCGCTCGCCGGGCGAGCGGCGGAGACGATGCAGGACGATTTGCGCCGAATCCTCGCGCACTTTCCCGGCGTCAACTTCGCCATCCGCGGCTTCCTGGCCGAGCGGATCGAGGAGACGATCACGGGGTCCACCGCGCAGCTCGTGGTGAAGGTGTACGGCGACGATCTCGATAGCCTCGACGTCGCCGCGCGCCGCGTGGCCGAGCTGGTGAAGAGCGCGCCCGGCGCCTCGGACGTACAGTACGATCCGCCGCCGGTGACGCCCGAGGTCACCGTGCGCGTCCGCCCCGCGGATGTCGCTGCCGCGGGCCTCGGCGCGGACGAGGTGCTCGCCGCGGTCGAGGCGGCAACCCGCGGCGTCAAGGTGGGCGAAACCTTCGAGGGCAATCGTTCGACCGACGTCGTCGTGCTGCTCGATTCTACTGCCCGCGCCCGGCCGGAGGACCTGCGCGATCTCCCGGTCGTGTCGGCCGGCGGCAGGCTCGTGGCGCTCTCGCAGGTGGCGGACATCGCGCGCACCACCGGGCGCTTTTCGGTGGCACACCAGGGCGCGCGCCGGTTGCAGCTCGTCACGGCTAACGCGGCCGGTGAAGACGTGGCGGGATTCGCGCGCGCGGTCGAGCGCCGGCTCCGCACCGCGAAACTGCCTGCCGGCGTCTACGCCGAGCTGGGTGGTTCCGCCACGGCCCAGCGGGAGGCGCAGCGCGAGCTGTTGCTGCACAGCCTGCTGGCGGGTGCCGGCATCGTGATGCTCCTCTGGCTGGCGTTCGGCAATGCGAGCCGGCTGCTGCTCGTGCTCGCCAATCTTCCGTTCGCGCTCGTGGGCGGCATCATGGCCGTCTTCGCGACGGGTGGGTTGCTCTCGCTCGGCTCGCTCGTCGGCTTCGTCACCCTCTTCGGCATCGCGACGCGCAACGCGGTCATGCTGATCTCGCACTACCAGCACCTGATGGTGAGTGAAGGCGCGGCGTGGGGTCTGGAGACCGCCGTGCGCGGCGCGCTCGAGCGCCTGGGTCCCATCCTCATGACGGCCCTCGTCACCGCGCTTGGCCTCCTGCCGCTGGCGCTCGGCAGCGGCGATCCGGGCCGCGAAATCGAGGGGCCCATGGCCATCGTGATTCTGGGCGGCCTGCTTACCTCGACCGTGCTGAGCCTCTTCGTCCTGCCCACGCTGGCACTCCGGTTCGGCCGTTTCGACCGGACGTGAGCCCCGTCACCTCCGGCCCTGGCGGGCGGCTGTTATGCTCCGCCAGCCCGCGAGCTGAGGTCCGCGCGGTGCGGGGGCGAGGCGGGTAGCCAGACACCGGGAGTAGGTATGACACGGACGGACTTGATCGTGGCGGCGCTCGTCGTTGCGCTCGCCGGGTGTAGCTCGCCCGGGAACCGCGCCGGCAGCGACAATACGGGTGCCATGGGCGACACCGCTGGCATGTCGACCGGCGCGACGCCGAGCGACACCGGCATGGCGCCGGCGGCGCCGGGGGCGAGCGATACGTCGATGAGCGGCATGCGCGACACGTCCAGCGGCATGGCCGACAGCACAACGAGCGGCACGAGCGATACGGCCTCGAACCGCATGAGCCGCATGCGCGACAGCGCATCGGCAAAGATGGGACGAATGAAGGACAGCGCGAGCAGCAAGATGGGGCGGATGCGGGACAGCGCGAGTAGCAAGATGGGCCGCATGCACGATTCGGCGATGAGCCGGATGGGCGACAGCACCCGCTGAGGCCGGCTGGTGGGCCGGCTGGTGGCAGCGCACGGCGGCGGGCCCCTTGGGCGCCCGCCGCCGACTGCATTGTGGCCGACTCCCCGCGCGCCGGCGCCGCGGCGGCGCTACCGATCCGACCACACCGCCAATTCGTTCCCGCTCGGATCGGTGAAGTGGAACCGGCGCCCGCCCGGAAAGCTGAACACCGGCTGCACGATTGTGCCGCCCGCCCCGCGCACCCGCGCCTCCGTCGCGGCCAGGTCCACCGCGAAGATCACCACCAGCACCCCGTCCCGCCCCACGACCTCTGCCTTCCGCAATCCACCCGCCAGCCGGCCGTCCTCAAAGCTGGTGTAGTCCGGCCCATAGTCGGTGAACGTCCAGCCGAAGGCGCGGGCATAGAACGCCTTGGCGGCCGCGACGTCGGTCGCGGGCAGCTCGATGTAGTCGATGCGCCGATCATGCTCGGCGCCGTGCAGCGGTGGGCTCGATGCGCTCATCGGAACACTCGGATGCAGGAGAAGGTCGAAAGCTACTCGCCGCGGCCGCGGCGTCTTGAACGTTTCCGACACGGCGCTCCACCGCGAACCGCGCCGGGGTAATGCCGGCGAGCGCCCGGAAGTCACGAATGAGATGCGGCTGGTCGGCGTAGCCCGCCTCCGCCGCGACGGCCGCCCAGCGCGGCGCCTCGGCAGCATCCCCGATCCGGCGAACGAGCCGTTGAAATCGGAACACCCGCGCGAGCACTCTGGGGCTGAGCCCCACCCACCGTTCGAACGCGCGCTCCAGACCCCGCTGGCCGATTCCGAGTGCGGCCACTACTTCCCGTACAGCGGCGGGGCGGTGCTCGGCACCCAGCAAGTTCACCGCGGCGCCCACGAGTTCGCCCTCGCGCCCGGCGGCGATCCGCGCGCGTCGGCGGAGCAGCAACACGCGCTCGAGATGTCGCACGCGGTCGCGCCCGGTGCCCGACCGAAGCGCGGCGACGATGGCGTCCGCCTCACTCCCCCAGAACGTGGCGAGCGGCACGCGCGCGTCGGTGAGCTCCCGAAGCGTCACGTCGAGAAACGGCAACGCGCCTCCGGGCCGGAACCGCACGCCCACGATGTCCACCGGTCCCGAATGCCGCACTAGGAGGGGCCTGCGCATGGCGCCCACTACGAGCGGCGCGTCGGCATGCGCAAGGTCGAAGACGAGATCGACGCATCCGTCCGGCAGTACGCGCGTGTGGTGCGGGGCCGAGTGCGCCGCGCCGGAGCACCAGTAGCGATCTACCCAGGGCGCAAGCTGCTCGCCGGCCGCCCACTCAACGTAGCGCGGCCGGTCTGTCGACTGTGGGCCTGCGCGGTGTGGCGCGGGCGCGCTACTCACGGGCGGCCTCGAGTCCGACCTCCGCCGGATCCGTCCGCTCGAACATCCGCCCGAGCCAACGCACGAGCGACAGCAGCTCAAGCGCGAACACCGCGAATCCCGCCGCCGCGCCGGGCGCGAGCGCCCACGGCCCGAACGCCGGCTGGAGCGCCCGCGCGAGCGCTACGCCCATGCCCACAGCCGGGAGCAGGAGCAGCACGAGCACCGCGGTGTAGGCAACCGTCGCGAGCACCCCCTGGCCCAGCGCTTCGACCCCGCGCGCGTCCGCGCCGAGCCGGACCCACGCCGGAAACACGAGCGCCGCCCCGTTCTGGAGCAGCATGGCCGCGAAGTTGATCGGCGGCAGCAGCAGCACGGCTGCCATGAGGATGAACGTGCGCTCGTCCAGCGGCACGTCGAACTCGTGATTGGCGAGGAGGCCGAGATAACCGAGCCCGAGCAGCCCGAGCTCCATCACCGTGAGCGTGAGGCTCGATGCGAGCGCCTCCGCCGCGACGATGGCGGGTCCACGCAGCGGCAGCGCGCGCAGTACGTCGAATCGCGTGAGATCGGCGCGCAGGTCATTGCGAACCCAGTGCGGCCCTAGAAAGAACAGGAACGCGCACCAGGTTACGGCCAGCGTCGCCGCGACTTCCGACAGGCTCCCGCGGCCGCGCGCGGACCCCGCGGCGGCGAGCGTCCCCACCACCACGAACAGCGCCGCGATGTTGCGCGCCCGCCGGCGCCGGACCACCGCCGTCACGTTCTTCCAGAGGAGCGCCGCCGCGGGCCAGCCGGTTGGCGCGAGCGCCACGAGTGGCGGGGACACGAGACCCCCGCTGCCCACCGCCGGCACACCCAGCACCCGCCGCTCCGCTCGCCGCCGTGCCCGCGCGAGCGACGCCTCGGCAGCCGCCTCCTCGAACTCCGCGTCGGCGCGCACCACCCAGACATAGTGCACTGCGAGCACCACGAGCGCCGCGGGCATGGTGCGCGCCCACCCAGCGGCGTGCACCGCCACGAGCGGGCGCACCAGTGCCTTGAATGGCCAGAGAATGAATGCCGGCAGGGGACGCGAGAGCGCTGCCACGAACGCAGAGATGAGCTGGACCACTCCCCGGCCGGCCGCGTCACGGAGCTCCGGCAGCGCGGCCATGACACTCCCCAGGAGCACGGCTGCCGCCAGCAGCGCGACGAGCAGCGGCACCGCGCGCCGGCCGAGCCGCGCCGGCCCGTGCTCCTTGAGGCCGGCGCGCACGAACGCGGCGCCGAGGCGGTGGAGCGAGAGGGTCGACAACAGGGTCCAGATCGCAAGCGCGCGGAACGGCGGCGCCAGCCGGTCGTTGCTCCAGCCGAGCAGCAACGTCCAGAGCACTGTATTGAAGAGGATGACGAGCTGTGAGCGGAGCAGCTTGTAGTGCACCAGCGTGCGCCGGGTGAGCGGGGCGGGGAAGAGCAGCGTCACCTCCGCCGGTGAGAACGCGAGCGCGCGCCGTCCGGAGCCCACGATCCAGCTCCACGTCACGAGGCCCACAAGACCGAGCGCGCCGGCAAGCACGACCCACGCGCGCGGCACACCGCCCGGTACCCTGCCCGGCTGCTGGTGGACGAGGACGTACCAGAGATACGCCACGCCGAGCAGCAGCGCCGCGACGTAGCGCGGGCTCCGCAACTGTGCGGCCTGCCGCGCCATGCGGTTGGCCATCGACCGGCGGGTGAGATACCCGAGCGCACCCGCGGTCACGGGGACTCGACCTCCGGCCGCGCGATGAGCGCGAGGAACACCTCCTCCAGCGGCCGCCCCGCGAGTGCCGGATCGCCCGCAACGATTTCGGCGATCCGACCCGCCGCGAGCACCCGGCCCTGGCGCATCACCAGCACCCGGTCGCATACCTCCTCGACCAGGTGCAGGAGATGCGAGCTGAGGATTACGGCGGCGCCCGCCGCCGCGCGGCGCCGGATCGTCTCCTTGAGCCGCCGGATGCCGACCGGATCGAGCCCGGTGAGCGGCTCGTCGAGCACCAGCGCCTTGGGCTCGTGCAGCAGCCCGCAGGCAATGGCGAGCTTCTGCCGCATCCCGCGCGACAGCTCGCCCGGGAGCACGTTCCGCTTGTCGGTGAGCTCGAGCTCCGCGAGGAGCGCGGCCATGCGCGCTCCCACGTCCGCCACGCCGTAGAGCCGGCCGATGAAGCGGAGATGTTCCTCGACGGTGAGGTAGTCGAAGAGGTGCGGCTCGTCGGGCACGAACGCGAGCGCGCGCTTGGCCGAAACCGGATCACGCGCCAGATCGTACCCGGCGATGCGGATGGTGCCCGCGGTCGGGCGGACGATGCCCGCAATGCTGCGGAGCGTCGTCGTCTTGCCGGCGCCGTTCGGACCCACGAGCCCGAGCACCTCGCCGGGCCCAACCCGGAAGGTGAGACCCTGGACGGCGTCGACCGGTCCGTACACCTTTGACAGTGACTCTACTTCGATCACGCGCGCTCCGATGCGGACCTACTGGATCAAGATCCTGCTTGGCGCCCTTGGCGTCTTTGCCGTCGGCATGGTTCTCATCACTGCCGTCCGCGCGGGCGTCGAGCGGGCGCATGACGTAGCCAACAGCACCGACCCGATCGTGGTGCCCCTCGCCTTCGTCCCCTTCCGGATCGACGGCCGCCGGCTCGGGACGTTCGACCGGATCGTGTTTCTGCGCAAGACGCCCGGCAAGCTCTCAGGGGTGAAGCTCAGGGCGCAGCTCGCAGATTCGGTGAATGCCGATTCCCTTGCCGACTGCGCGCTCCTCGCCTCGATCGATACCATCGCCGCCGGCAGGCACGTCCAGATCCAGAACGCCGATTTCCACTGCCTGCGGGACACCGCCGGCACCGATGCCGTGCGGTTCGGCACTCTCGCGCTGGAACCGGGCGGCCTGACGCTGCCGCTGCTCGTGCCGCGCCAGTTCGCCGCCGAGTTTCACCAGAGCGACGCCGCGGCACGAGCGCAGGCGAGCGCCGAAGTCACCGCGGACTCGATCAGCGAAGCCGCCGACCGCATGGCCGACTCGATTGAAGCGGCCACGCGCCGCATGGCAGACTCGATGGCCGGCGCGCACGAGCACGTGGCCGACTCCATCCGGCAAGCCATGCAGCCCTTCGTGGACTCCATGCGGCACCGGGGGCAGGTGCTGCGCGACTCGCTCCGCGCGGCCGCGCGCGATCACTAGCGCACCGCCCGGACCGCATCCGCTCAGCGCCCATGCTCCTCGTCCTCGACAATTACGACAGCTTCACCTACAACCTGGTGCAGTACGCCGGCGAGCTCGGCGCGGAGCCGCTGGTTTACCGGAACGACCAGATCACGCCCGAGGCCGTGCTCGCCCTGGCACCCGCCGCAATTCTCATTTCCCCGGGTCCCCGCACGCCCGCCGAGGCCGGGATTTCAGTTCCGCTCGTGCGCGCGGCCGCGGGCCGCGTACCGTTGCTCGGCGTTTGCCTCGGTCACCAGGCCATCGGCGAGGCGTTCGGAGGCCGGGTGGTGCGCGCCGATCGGCTCATGCACGGCAAGACCACCGACGTGGTGCACGACGGCCGCACGCTCTTTGCCCGCGTGCCCTCGCCGCTCACCGTGATGCGTTATCACTCGCTCGTCGTGGCTGCCGATGGGCTTCCGGCCGAGCTCGAAATTACCGCCTGGTCCTCCGACCGCCCCGCGGGGACGGAGATCATGGCCCTCCGCCATCGCGCGCTCCCCGTATGGGGCGTGCAGTTCCACCCCGAGTCGGTCGGCACGGCTTACGGGAAGCAGATCCTGCAGAACTTCTTCGAGCTGGCCGGCGCCGCCCGGCTCACCCAGCCGGCGGCTACTGTATAACTCTTTGGCTGTCAATTCCTTAAGCACCTGTCCCGCCGGCGTGTCCGCCACGGCATGACTTTTGACTGCGCGCCCCGCCCCTGTTAACTTGGATGATGCGCGCCCGGTGCGTCTGCTCGGTTCGACCCGTTCCCATCGATAGCCACCCGTTTGAGGCAGCCTATGCCGAGCGGTAGCAGTGCGACCAAATACATCTTCGTGACCGGTGGGGTGGTCTCCTCGCTCGGCAAGGGCATCGCCGCCGCCTCGCTCGGACGGTTGCTGGTGGAGCGCGGGCTGAGTGTCACGATGCAGAAGTTCGATCCCTACATCAACGTCGATCCCGGCACCATGTCGCCGTTCCAGCATGGCGAGGTCTTCGTCACCGACGACGGCGCCGAGACCGATCTCGACCTGGGCCACTACGAGCGGTTCATCGACCGCTCGCTTTCGCAGCAGAACAACGTCACCACCGGCCGCATCTACCAGACGGTGATCAACAAGGAACGCCGGGGCGAATATCTCGGCGCCACCGTCCAGGTGATTCCCCATATCACCGACGAAATCAAGCACGCCATCCGGCGCACCGCGCCGGGACACGACGTCGTGATTACCGAGATCGGCGGCACCGTGGGCGACATCGAGTCGCTTCCGTTCCTCGAGGCCATCCGCCAGTTTCGCCAGGAAGTGGGGCGCGACAACGCGATCTTCATCCATCTCACGCTGGTGCCGTTCATCGCCGCCGCGGGCGAGCTCAAGACCAAGCCCACGCAGCACTCGGTGCGCGAGCTGATGCAGATCGGGATCCAGCCCGACATCCTCGTCTGCCGGAGCGAGCAGCCCATCTCCGCCGAGATCAAGCGGAAGATCGCGCTCTTCTGCAACGTCGACTTCGGCTGCGTCATCGAGAGCCCCGACGTGCGCTCGATCTACGAGATTCCGCTCCGCTTTGCCGATCAGGGGCTGGACGAGGTAGTCTGCGAGCGGCTCCGGCTCACCACGCCCAAGCCCGACCTCAGCGCGTGGCAGGCGCTCACCGAGCGGATCCTCAATCCACGCGAGTCCACCCGCATCGCGGTCGTGGGCAAGTACACCGATCTGCATGACGCCTACAAATCGGTGCAGGAGGCGCTCATCCACGCCGGCATCGCGAACGATGCCGGCGTGCGGATCGACTGGATCGCGAGCGATCGCTTCACCGACCAGGACGAGACCGGGCGCATCCTCGGCAACTACGACGGGTTGCTGATCCCCGGCGGCTTCGGCATCCGGGGCATCGAGGGAATGCTCGAGGCCATCCGCTGGGCCCGCGAGCACGAGCTGCCGTTCTTCGGCATCTGCCTCGGCCTGCAAGTCGCCATCGTCGAGTTCGCCCGCAACGTCTGCCGCCTCCCCAACACCAACAGCACCGAATTCGAGCCGGAGTGCGAGTCGCCCGTCATCGCGCTCCTGCAGTCGCAGCGCGACGTGACCGACATGGGCGGCACGATGCGCCTCGGCGCGTACGCCGCCAAGCTCCGCCCCGGCTCCCGCGCCGCGCAGGCTTACGGCACCACCGAGATCAGCGAGCGGCATCGCCACCGCTGGGAAGTGAGCAACGCATACCGCGACGTGCTGGCCGAGTTCGGGCTGCGGCTCTCGGGCCAGTCGCCGGACGGCGGCCTGGTCGAGGTGATCGAGTTGCCGGAGCATCCCTGGTTCATCGGTTGTCAGTTCCACCCCGAGCTCAAGTCGCGGCCCACCCGGCCGCACCCGCTGTTCACGGGTTTCGTGGCCGCCGCACTGGCGCGCCGGCGCGGCCCGACGCGGGCCGCCACGGCCAAGGAGCTGGCCGCCGCGGGCCGGTGAGGCGTGGCGTGGTGAGGTCCGCCGCACTGGGAGCGGCGCTTGCCGGCGCCGCCGGTCTCGCGATCGGCGTGAGCGCATGCGGCGAAGCGGGCGCGCGGCCCACGGCCACGCTCACCGCGGTGGACAGCGCCGACCAGGTGCTCCAGGGATTCTCGCACTACGTCACGTCGGACGGCATCCGGCGCACGCGGATCGACGCGGATACGGCGTACCTCTACGAGGCATCCCAGAAGGCGTCGCTCCGTGGCGTGCGCTCGACGTTCTATGACACCAAGGGCGCCGAAACCTCGCGCCTCACGGCGGATCGCGGCACCTACGCCTGGCAGGACGGCTCGATGGACGCCGAGGGCCACGTGGTGGTCACGACGCCCGATGGCCGGCGGCTGGAGACGGAAGCGCTCAAATTCGACAACAAGCAGAATCGGATCTCGACCGACAAGCCGTTCCGGTTTCAGCGCGGCGATGAGCACATCGTCGGCAACAGCTTCTCGTCCGACCCGGACTTCAAGAATGTCGTGACCGACCGTCCCCACGGCGTGGCGGGCAAGGGCATTCTGCTGCCGGGGCAACAGTGAGAGCCGGGCGTGGGGCGCTGCTCGTGGGAATGGCGCTGGCGACGTTCGGTGCGCGCGGTGCCGCGGCGCAGGGCACGCCGGCGGCCGACCGGTGCACCCTCCAAATCGACAACGTGGACCGGCAGGGCATCGCGGTCGAAACACCGCAGGGCACCAACTACTTCGCCGGAGGCAACGTGCGGCTTCGCTGCCGGAACAGCGCGATCACCATGCGCAGCGACAGCGTCGCCTCCTACGCCGGCAACGTGGTGGAGTTCATCGGCGACGTGCGGTATCGCGACTCCACCCTCACCATGGACGCTGACCGCGGCACCTACTACCGCGCCGCCGAGCGTTGGGAAGCCCGCGGCCACGTGAAGACGCAGAACCTCAAGACCGGCTCGACCTTGGAGGGTCCGTCGCTCGACTACTACCGCACCGTGCAGGGCGTACGCGACACGACGCAGCTCTATGCCGTGAGCCGTCCGCGCATCGCGTACGCCGCCAAGGATTCCGCCGGCGCCCCGGCCGAGCCGTACATCATCGTGGCCGACCGGGTGCGCATCAAGGGCGATGACCAGGTGTGGGGCGGGGGCAAGGTGACCATCGATCGAAGCGACTTTGCCGCCCGCGGCGACTCGCTCCGCCTCGACACCGGGAAGGGGAGCGACGGCACGCTCCTGGGTGAGCGGCCCGAGCTCCACGGACTCGGCGCAGACACGTTCGACCTGAGCGGGCGGCGCATCGACTTCAAGCTCAAGGACCGCGAGCTCACCTTCGTGCTCGCGCAGCACGACAGCAAGGCCGTAAACAAGGACTGGACCCTGGTGGCCGACACGATCGCCCTCGACGTGGATCACCGAAAGCTCGAGCGCACCCGCGCATGGGGCGACAGCCTGCGTCCGGTCGCTACCTCGCCGGATCACGAGATCCGGGCGGATTCGCTCGCGCTCGACACGCCCGGCCAGCAGCTTGAGGAGGCGCGCGCGTTCCGCCGCGCGTGGCTCGGCGGCGCCGTCGATTCTGCCACGAAAGAGCGCGATTGGCTCGCGGGCGACACCGTCGTCGCGCGATTTGCGCCCCACGACTCCGCCGGCCAAGAGCGGACCGTGCTCACCAGACTGGTCGCGCGCGACTCCGCGCGCTCCTACCGGGTGGAGCGCGATCCGAAGAAACCCGCCGAGCGGCCATCGGTGAGCTACGCCCGGGCGGACGAGATCGTGATCACGCTCAAGCCCGACGGCAGCGACCGCGCCGACCTGGTCGAGCTGCACGGGCACGTCCATGGTGCGGAGCTCGAGCCGTCGAACGACACGTCGTCGGCTGGCGCCGCTCTCGGCGCGCCCTCGGCGTCGCCGGTGCCGGCGGACTCGGCGCATCCTGCGCCCGCTGCCCCGGCCGATTCGACGCACCCGGCCCCCCCGCCGCCGCCCGTCCCGGCAGCGGGCGACTCGGCGCATTCGGCGCCACGCAAACCATGATCGACGCACCTCCTGCGTGGCTCGCGCGGCTCGACACCGCCGACGCCTCCATCCCGCTTGCGCTCGCGGCGCTGGTTCGCACGGCCGACGCGGAGGGCCGCGCATCACTCGACGCGATGCTGCTTGCTTACCGCGACGGGTTCATGCGGGTCTACCAGCCGGCCGAAGGGTTGCCCGATTCCGTGCGCGATCACGTGGTGAGCTCGGTGCTGCCACGCCTCGTGACGGACGGCTGGATCGAGCCTCCGCAGGTCGAAGAGCGCGGCGGCGATCACCGGGCGGGCGAATGGCCGGACGTCCGCGCGGCATCGGCGTGGTGGACCGAGGTGTCGTCCGAGCGCGCCGGTGCCGCGGCGCTCCTCCTCTCGGCGGCCGAGCAGGCGGGCGGCCATGCGGCTCAGCCCGAGCCGGCGCGCGTGGGCAGCGTGCTCGAGGGACGCGATCTCACCAAGAGCTTTCGGGGGCGCCACGTGGTGGACAGCGTGACGGTGCGCCTCGCCCAGGGCGAGATCGTGGGGCTCCTGGGCCCGAACGGCGCCGGTAAGACGACGACGTTCTACCTGCTTACCGGGCTCATGCGGCCCGAGGCCGGTCGGGTCACGCTCGATGCGCGCGACCTCACCCGCGCGCCGATGTTCCGCCGCGCCCGCGCCGGGATCGGCTACCTGGCGCAGGAGCCCTCGGTCTTCCGTAGAATGACCGTCGAGGAGAACATTCGGGCGATTCTCGAAACCCGCCGGCTCAAGCGCGACGAGCGGCGCCGCCTGCTCGAGCGGAT
The DNA here is from genome assembly GCA_036279355.1 of Gemmatimonadales bacterium. Taxonomy (NCBI): domain Bacteria; kingdom Pseudomonadati; phylum Gemmatimonadota; class Gemmatimonadia; order Gemmatimonadales; species Gemmatimonadales bacterium. The sequence continues at coordinate 65,894 of DASUJH010000007.1, read as the reverse complement.
GCTGGACGAGCTGGGCATCCGCCACCTGCGCGCGGTGAAGGCGTACGCGCTGAGCGGCGGCGAACGGCGCCGGCTCGAGATCACCCGTGCGCTCGTCACCGAGCCCAAGTTCATGCTGCTCGACGAGCCGTTCGCCGGGGTCGACCCGATCGCGGTGCACGACATCCAGACCATCGTCGCCGGACTCCGGCACCGGGGCATCGGCGTGCTGATCACCGACCACAACGTGGAGCAGACGCTCGATATCGTGGATCGCGCCTACATCATGTTCGAGGGAAAGGTCCAGGCCGAAGGCACCGTGCGCGCGCTCGTCTATGATGACCGCGTGGCGCAGCTCTACCTCGGGCCGACGCTCACCATGCGCCTCCGCGCGCGGCTCGAGGCGGCGGCATGAGCCTCCGCACCGGACTCTCCCAGCAGACGAGCCTCCGCCAGGAGCTTCGGGTCAATCCGCGGCTCTACCAGGCCATGGACATGCTCTACATGCCCATGATGGACCTGCAGCAGCACCTGAAGCAGGAACTCCTGGCCAACCCGTTCCTCGAGCTCCTCGAGCCCGAGGAGGAAACCACCGAAGAGGCGCAGGCCACGAACGATCAGGAGAAGGAGCAGCAGCAGAAGAACGACGAGGTGGACTGGGAGGAGATCCTGCTCAACGGCTTCGACGTCGGCGGCACGCGCGAGCAGTTCGAGGTGCAGGAATACACCGAGCCGGTCACCGTCGAAACGCGAAACCTCACCGATCACCTCCGGGAGCAGCTCCATCACAGCGAGTTGACGCCGCGCCAGCGGTTGCTGGCGGAAGAGTTTTTGGGCAACATGACCGACGACGGCTACCTTGCGGCCTCGCTGGAGGAGATCATCGGGTCGGTCAACCAGCTCGTGGCGAACCACTTCGCAACTGCCGGGAAGGAGGGCGGTGGCGGCGATCGTGACGGTCGAGGCGGTACGGACATCGACGCCGAAGCGATCGACGAGGTCGCCGAGTTGATGGCCGAGCACGGCGCCGTGCCGGCCGAGGCACTCCCGCCTCTGCCGTCTGTACCGCCGCTGGCGCCCACTCAACCCCCTGCCGTCCCATCCGAGGCCCTGTATACCCTGGCCGAGGCCGAAGACCTTCTCGCCATCATTCAGCGCCTCGACCCCGCCGGCGTCGGCGCGCGGGACCTTCGCGAGTGCCTGCTCATCCAATTGCGCGAGGCGGGTGACACCGAGTCTCTCACCTATCGGCTTGTCGCCGACGCGTTCCCCGACCTGATCGCCCACCGCTGGAACGACCTCGCCAAGCGGTTCGGCGTCGACCCCGCGCGGGTGCAGGCAGCGGCGGACGGGCTCGCGCGGTTCGATCCCAAGCCCGGGCTCAAGTATTCCGATCGGAACGACGGCTACATCATCCCCGACCTGATCGTCGAGAAAATCGGCGAGCGCTACCACGTGTTCCTCAACGACACGGGCATGCCGCGGCTCCGGTTGAGCCGGGCCTATCAGGAGGTGGCGCGCGACAAAAAGAAGATGACGCCGGAGAACCGCGAGTTCATCGCCGCCAAGATGAACAGCGCGAACTGGATGATCCAGGCCATCGAGCAGCGGCGCCAGACGATGCTCAAGGTGATGAACTTCATCGTCGACCGGCAGCGGGATTTCTTCGAGAAGGGCATCGAGTACCTCAAGCCGCTCACGCTGCGCGAGGTGGCCGAGGTCATCAACATGCACGAGAGCACGGTGAGCCGGGTGACCAACGAGAAGTACGTGCAGACCCCGCGCGGCGTGCTCCCGCTCAAGTTCTTCTTCTCGAGCGCGCTCTCGACCGCCTCGGGTGAGGATGCGAGCGCGCGGTCCATCCGGGCCAAGCTCGAAAAGATGGTGGCGGACGAAAAGACCAGCAAACCGCTCACCGACCAGCAGATCGTGCATCTGTTCCAGGAGCAGGGCATCCAGATCGCGCGGCGCACCGTCGCCAAGTACCGGGACCAGCTCGGGATCCTGCCAGCGAGAATGCGAAAGCGGGTATGACGCTGGACGTGAGCGTGCTCGTCCCCGCCAAGGACGAGGCGCCGAATCTGCCCGAATTCGTGGCGCGCTGCGCCGACGCCCTCGGGCCGGCGGGGTTTTCGTTCGAGGTGGTGGTGGTGGACGACGGCTCGCGTGACGAAACGCCCCGCGTACTCTGCGAGCTGCGCGCCAAGTATCCTTTTCTCCATGTGGTGACGCACCGCCGCCAGCGCGGCATCGCCGACGCGCTCCGCTCCGGCGTCGAGGCCTCCCGCGGCGAAGTGTGTGTCTTCTATCCGGCCGACTTGCAGTACCTGCCCGAGGACATCCCGCCGCTCGTGCGCCCCATTCTCGACGACCGGGCCGACATCGTCACCGGCACCAAGCAGGGCAAGTACGAGAAGGCGTTCGTCTCGAGCATTTACAACGCGCTCTGCCGCGCGCTTTTCGGCGTGGGCGTCACCGATCTCAACTCGGTCAAGGCCTGGCGCCGCGGCGTCATGGCGGGCGCGGCGCTCCGGCCCGACTGGCACCGCTACATGGTCGTGATCGCCGCCACCGACGGCTTCCGGCTCGCCTCGCATCCGGTACGGCTCTACCCGCGCATGGCCGGCGTCTCCAAGTTCAACTGGCGCCGCATTCCCGTCGGCGTGCTCGATCTTCTCTCCGTCTGGTTTCAGCTCCGCTTCGGCCGGAAGCCGATGCTCTTCTTCGGCGTGGTCGGCGCGGTGCTCTTCGCCATCGGCTTTCTGGTCGGCGTCGCCGCACTCATCCTCCGCTTCGGCTACGGCATCGGCTTCCGCCCGTTCCTCAACCTCGTCGAGACCATGGTCATCAGCGGAATCGTGCTCTTCGGGTTCGGCTTCGTGGGCGAGATGATCGCCGGAATGCGCGAGGAGCAGCGCGAGCTGGCCCGCGAACTCGCAGGTGAGCTCGCTCGCGAGTCGATCGGTGCCGATGCCGCCGACGCCCCCGACCGCCCGGCCGCCCGGCCGCCCGAGCGTCGGACCGCCCGACCGCCCGACCGCCCGACCGCCGGACCGCCCTGAGTGCCCCCGTGCGGGTCGTCTTCGTGACCCACAACTACCCGCGCCACGCGGGCGATCTCTCCGGCAGCTTTCTGGCCACCCTTGCCGAAGCACTGGTGCGCCGGGGGCACGTCGTGAGCGTCGTGGCCCCGAGCGATGCGGGGCAGGGCGGGGACGCGGAGCTGAACGGCGTGCGCGTGCGGCGGGTGCGCTATGCCTCCCCGCGGCGCGAGACCATCGCGTACAAGGGGACGATGCTCTCCGCCCTCCGCGGGCCCGCCGGGTGGATAGCGCTCGGCGGTCTCTGGCGCGCGCTCCGGCGCGGCGTGCGCCGCGAGCTGGAGGCCGGCGCGGAGCTGATCCACGCACACTGGTGGGTGCCGGCCGGGCTCGCCATCCCGGCCGGCGCGCCGGCCGTGCTCACCGTGCATGGCACCGACGCGGCGCTGCTCCGGCGCTCGGCGCTCGCGCGGGGCGTTGCGGCGCCCGTCTTTCGCCGCGCGCGCGTCGTCACCACCGTGTCGAAGGAGCTGGCCGGATGGGTGCAGGCCGCCGTGCACCGATTCGTGCCCAGGGAGCACGTGCAGCCGATGCCGGTTGAATCGACCAGCTGGCCGTGGACCGCGGGCGGCGCCGGCGCCGTCGTGATCGCGCGACTCACGGCGCAGAAGCGGGTGCAGCTCGCGATCGAGGCGGTCGCGTGCCTCGTCGAGCTGGGCCGCCCGCTTCCGCTTACCATCGTGGGAGACGGTCCCGAGCGAAGCGCGCTCGAAGCGCTCGCCGGCCGCCTCGGCGTCGCCTCGCTGGTGCGGTTCGAAGGCGCGGTGGCGCCCGAGCGCGTTCCCGAGTATCTCGCCCGCGCCGATCTCATGCTTTTCCCCGCCAAGGGCGAAGGCTTCGGGCTCGCCGCCGCCGAGGCGCTCATGGCCGGCGTGCCGGCCGTCGGCTGCTGGGACGGGGGCGGCGTGCTCGACGTAATCCCGGAGAAGGGCGCGGGCCGGCTCACGCTCCCCTCCGGCGAAGCCCTCGCCGATGCCGCGCTCGATATTCTGAACGATCCCCGGCGCCTCGAGCTGGGCCGCGCCGAAGGCGAATCGTGGCGCCACCGTCTCTCGCCCGACCACGTGGCCGCGGTGGCCGAGGGCTGGTATCGCGAAGCGCTGCCAACGCCGACGCCCGCCGCCGAATCGGACGATGCCTGATCGCACCTGGCCGAGACGGCTCTGGCGGGCCGCCCAATGGGCGCTCGGACTCGTTGTCGTGGGCCTTGCCGCGCGCGCGCTCATCGCCAACTGGGACCAGCTCCGCGCACAGCCGGTGGCGCTCGACCTTCGCCCGCTGCAGCTCCTGCTGAGCGCCGTCGCCGTGTGGGCCATGTACGCGATACTCATCTGGGCTTGGCGCGTGATGCTCGCGAGCTGGGATCAGCCGCTCGGCGCGTGGGACGCTGCGCGCATCTGGACCGTCTCCAGCCTCGGCAAATACCTGCCGGGCAAGGTGTGGGCAATCGCGGGCATGGCGGTGATGGCGCAGAAGGTGGGCGTGGCGCCCTGGGCTGCAACCGGATCGGCCGTGGTGCTGCAAGCACTCGCCGTCGGTACCGGCGCCGGCATTGTCGGCCTCACCGGCAGCGTGGCACTCGAGGCGGCACATCCCGGCGCGCGCGCGGCGCTCGCGTTGCTCGTGGCGGCCAGCATCGGGGGCGTGGCCCTCGTGCTCTGGCCGCCGTTCATGCGCCGCCTCCTGCGCCTTGCCTCGGTGGCGCCGGCGACGGCGGCCCCGCGCCCCTCCGGCATCGCCGCGGGCGTGGTGGCGAACGCGGTGGCCTGGGTGGGTTACGGCGTGGCACTCTGGCTCCTCGCGCGGGGCCTCCTGCCGCACGCGCCACTCGATCTGGTAAGCGCCATCGCCGTCTTCACGGCGTCGTATCTCGCCGGCTTCCTCGCGCTGCTCGCTCCCGGCGGCCTTGGCGTGCGAGAGGGCTTGTTCATCCTGATGCTGCAGCGCCCGCTCGGCCTTGGCGCCGCCACGGTCCTCGCACTCGCCTCGCGGGTGCTGCTCACGCTCACCGAGTTCGGTGCCGCGGCGCCCTTCCTCTTCGTGCCTCGCCGGAGCGCCCGTGCCGTCCCCTGAGGCCCAGCCCATCGACCTTCCGCCGGCCGGCGCCCTGGAACCGCGCCGGCCGGCGCTCGTGGCGCTCGTCGTCTTCGCGTTTGCCACCTTCACGCTCTGCTGGCCGATGCTGCTCGGACGCTTCCTCGTGAGCGAGCAGAGCGACCAATACGTGGCCGGCTATGCCTTCCGCGCCTTCGGCGCCGAGTTCTTTCGCGCGCATGGGCGGATTCCCGAGTGGAATCCCTATCTTTTCGGGGGGTTGCCGTTCATCGCCGCGCAGCACGGCGACATTTTTTATCCGACCGCATGGCTCCGCTGGATTCTCCCGGTCGACACCGCGATGAACCTCGGCTTTGCCGTGCATTTCGTGATCGCGGGATGCACGATGTACGCGCTCCTCCGCGGGCTCCGGATCTCCTGGTCCGGCGCGCTCGCAGGCGGCCTCGCGTACGAGCTCACGGGCATCCTGGATTCGCTGGTGAAGCCGGGGCACGACGGCAAGCTGTTCGTGTCGGCGCTCGCACCGCTGGCGCTCCTTGCGCTTCTCCGCGCCATCCGCGAGCGGCGCATCGGGCACTACGGATTGTTCGCGCTGGTGATCGGGCTCTGCATGCTGAGCCCGCACTATCAGATGACGTACTACCTGCTGGTGGCGTGTGCCATCTGGACACTGTGGCTTGCGCTGGGAGACCCGGAGCGCCCGGCCGGCCGCCCGTGGTGGATCCCGGTGGCGGCGAGCTTCGGTGCCGTGCTGCTGGGCCTCGCCATCGCGGCCATTCAGATTATTCCGTTCTGGCGCTACATCCCCTACTCGCCCCGCGCCGCGGCCGGGCCGAGCGGCGGGTGGGAGTACGCGACGGCGTTCTCGATGCCGCCGGAAGAAATCATCAGCACCATCCTGCCGCAGTTCAACGGCGTGCTTGGACACTATTGGGGCCGCAACTTTTTCAAGCTGCACACCGAGTATCTCGGGGCGGGGGTTCTTCTGCTCGCTGCCGTGGGCTGGGGCGACCGTGCCCGCCGCCCGCTGCTCCGCATCACGGGCATCATCGCGCTCCTTTTCCTGCTGGTGTCGTTCGGCGGGCACACGCCGTTCTATCGACTTTGGTACGAGTTGATGCCAATGATGAAGAAGGTCCGTGCTCCCGGCATGGCGTTCTTCCTCGTGGCGCTTCCGGTCGCGACGTGGGCGGCCATCGGCGCGGAGCGGCTCTTACGGGGCGAGGTTCCGCCCCGCACGCTCATCGCCGGCCTCGGCGTGATCGGGCTCCTCGCGGTGCTCGGTGTCGTCGGGGCGCTCGAGCCGGTCGCCTTTGCGATCGCCTCGCCGGATCGGTTCGATCTCGTTTCCGCGAACGCCACCGCGCTTCAGCTGGGCTCGCTCCGACTCCTCATCGTTGTGGCCGCCACAGCCGTCGTCGTTCTGAGCATCGCCTTCGGCCGCCTGCGCGGCGGCGCGGCCGTGGCCCTCCTCGCCCTCGTCGTGGGCGGCGACCTCTGGAGCATCGACCGCATCTTCTTCGACTACAGCCCGTCCGCCGCCGCGCTCTACCATCTGGACGAGCTGACCAGCCGGATCAAGCAGGACAGGCCACCCTTCCGGGTACTCGACCCCGGCGTCTATCCGGGCGATTTCCTCATGGTGCACGATATCGAGACCGTGCTCGGCCATCATGGCAACGAGATCCGCTTCTACGACGACCTGCTCGGCGGCAAGAACGTCTGGAGCAACTTCGGCAACCCGAACGTGGTCGACCTCGTGGCCGCGCGCTACATCGTGGTGCCCAAGGCCGATTCGCTCCCCGGCTACCATCACGTGCTGGGCCCGGTGCCGACGACGCCCGGCGGTCCCGGCATTCTCTTCGAGCGCGACTCGGCCAATCCCGCGCCCTACGCGCGGGTGCTGGCCGCGGCCGCCAAGGTGCCCGAAGATCAGATCGTCCCGACCGTCATCGATCAGCGCTTCCCCTACGACCGGATCGCTCTGTATCCGGACACCACGTCGGTTACGCCCGGCCCGATCCGCCCCAACCAGCCGATCGACTCCGCCGGCGTCCGCGCCCGGGTGGTCGAGTGGATGCCGGGCCGCATGCGGATCGCCCTCGATGGCGCCGCGCCGCGTCCCACCTATCTTCTCGTGAGTGAGACGTGGTATCCTGATTGGCATGCGGTCGTGGACGGCCGGCCCGCCGCCGTCCACCGCGCCGACAACGCCTTCCTGAGTGTCGTCCTTCCCCCGGGCGCCAGGGAGGTGCGGCTCGACTTCGCGTCGGCCGACTATCGCCGGGGGCAGCTCGTGACGGCGCTCGCGCTGGCGGTGACCCTGGTGCTCCTCACCAGTCCGCGGTGGCGCCGACGGAGGTAAGGTGGCCGAGCGGGTGCTGGTCGTGGTGCCGACGTACAACGAGCGGACCAACGTGCCGCTCCTCGTGCCCGAGATCCTGGCGCAGGATCCGCGGGTCGAGCTGCTCATCGTGGACGACAATTCACCGGACGGTACCGGGCAACTGGCCGACGAGCACGCGGCCGCCGATCCGCGGGTGCACGTGCTCCATCGGACGGCAAAGGAAGGGCTGGGCAAGGCGTACATCGCGGGGTTCCGCTGGGCGCTCGAGCGGTGCTACGATCTGATATTCGAGATGGACGCCGACTTCTCCCACGACCCCAAGTTCATCCCGGAGTTCCTCGCCGCCGTCACCGACGCCGACCTCGTCGTGGGCTCGCGCTACAAGACCGGCGTCAACGTGATCAACTGGCCGATGTCGCGCCTGCTGCTCTCGATCGGCGCCAACCAGTACGCGCGCTGGATCACGGGGCTTCCGTTGGAGGATTCGACGGGCGGGTTCAAGTGCTTCCGCCGGAAGGTGCTTGAGGCAATTCCGCTGGACCGGGTGCGGTCCAACGGCTACGCCTTCCAGATCGAGATGAGCTTTCTGGCGTGGCGGCGGGGCTTCCGGCTCAAGGAAATTCCCATCGTTTTCACAGACAGGGTGGAGGGGCAGAGCAAGATGAACAAGAAGATCGTGCGCGAAGCCATCTGGATGGTGCCGTGGCTGCGGCTGCGCTCCCTGCTTCGCCGCGCATGAGCGGCGTGGCCTTTCACAAGATGACGGGGTCGGGCAACGACTTCGTCATGGTGGACGGCCGCGAGGAGCCGGCCGAGCGCTGGACGCCCGCGCGCATCGCGGCGGCCTGCGACCGCCGCGCCGGCATCGGCGCGGACGGCCTCGTCGTGCTTTCGCCGGCGGAGGGCGGCGCCGTGCGCATGGGTTATTGGAACGCCGACGGCTCGCGCGCCGCCATGTGCGGCAACGCGGCCCTTTGCAGCACCCGGCTCGCAGCGCGGCTCGGCCTCGGGCGCGCGCAGGGGATGCGGCTCTTGACCGACGCAGGTGTAGTCGAGAGCCGGTGCGTGGACGATGCGGAGCCTGTCTCGAGTGCCGTGAATGCCGCGGGCGACGCGGACGACCGTGCCGAGATCCGGCTCCCCGACGCGGCGATGCCGGCGCCGGTCACTGCCGCGGTCCGCGCGCCGGGTGAGCAGGCGATGTGGTTCGGCGTCGTGGGGGTGCCGCACCTGGTCGTGCTCGTTGGAGATACGGCGCGCGTGGATCTGGCGGCCCGGGGTCGTCCGTTGCGATTCGAGCCCGCGTTCGGGCCCGCGGGAGCCAACGCGAACTTCGTGGCGCCGCCCCGCGAACCGGGCGGCCCCTGGCGCATCCGCACCTACGAGCGCGGCGTCGAGGGCGAAACGCTGGCCTGCGGCACCGGCACGGTGGCGGCGGCGCTCGCCCTCGCGGCGGATTGCCGGCTTACGCTACCGGCCGCGTTTCTCACCGCGGGCGGAGAAGTCCTCACGGTCCGGGCTCGGCTCGAGGCCGGATGGGCCACCGACATCTGGCTCGGCGGGCAGGGGCGGCTCGTGTTCAGCGGGGCGTGGAGCGGCTGAGCGAGACCTCTCACCAGCTCCGCACCAGCAGCCACACGAACGCCGCGAGGCCGATCGCGACGATGGCCCGCCGCACCCACGGCTGAGGCACCCGCTGCGCCATGCGCGAGCCGCCGTAGCCTCCTAGCAGCGCCCCCACCACCATCGCCAGCGCCACCGGCCAATCCACGATTCCGCTCACGGCGAACATCGTCGCCGCCACCGCGTTCATGCAGAGCCCGCCCCAATTCTTGAGCCCGTTCATCCGGTGGATGTTCGCGAACCCGAGGAAACCGAGCACGGCGAGCATCACGATGCCGGCGCCGGCGCCGAAGTAGCCGCCGTACACCCCGATGCAGAACTGGATTGCGACGAATGCGGGGGAGGGCGCCGGCAGCTTGCCGGCCGGCGCCGCCCCCTTCTTCGTGCGCCGCCCGCGGGCCCAGCGATGCAGCGGGCCCTGGACGAGGAACAGCACGGTCGCACCCAGAACCAGGAACGGGACGATGCGGGTGAAATCGCGTGGCGGCGTCCGGAGGAGGAGCCATCCGCCCGCCGCACCCCCGGCGAGGCTCGGAACCGCGAACGGGAACGCCCATGCGCGGGCGCCGCTCAGCTCGCGCCGATACCCCCACATGCTCGCGGCCGTGCCGGGCCACAGCGCGACCGTGCTGGTTGCGTTGGCCACGAGGGGCGGGACGCCGAGCCAGACAATCGCGGGAAACGTGACGAGCGTCCCGCCGCCGGCGATCGAGTTGATGGCGCCGCCAATGGCGGCGGCAAGCGAGACGAGGAGAAGATGGCCCAGGGCGGCACCGTCACTGTGGAGCGCGGATGCGGGATGCTGGCGGAACTGGGGGGAAGAAGATAGAGGGACAGAGGGTGCAGGCAAACCGGGGGTTTTCCACGCTTGTTCACACGGCGACTTAACATAACATATCTTATACGACTTTGCTCGTCAGGCGAAGCGATTGCTCCAAATGGAATGGCTGCAATGGGTTTGGTCGGCTTTGGTGGCCCGGGGGCGCGTCCCGACGTGGTTCGGGCTGCGGATCCTAGGAAGAAGCCCCGGCAGTAAGCTCGGCCAGACGCACCTGCGCCTCGCCGAAGGAAGGCGACGTCGTGTACTTCTCCACCACCGTGCGGTATACCCGGATGGCGTCGGAAGCCTTCCCCGCGTCGGTGTAGGCGCGCCCGGCCTCCACGAGGTAGTCCGCCTTGAGATAGTCGAGCTCCGTGCTGGCCGCGGCCTTCTCGTACGCCTGAGCTGCCTCGGCCGGCTTGCCCGTGTTCTCCTCGGCGGCGCCGAGGAGGCCGTAGGCGGAGGCCGCGTAGCGCGGCGGCGGATTGGTGGCGACGAATTCGCGGAGGTTCTGCGCCGCCAGCTCGCCCTGCCCGCTCACCAATCGAACCTGGTTCAGCGCGATGACCGCCTCGGTGGCAGCACTGGTCCCGTGGTAGGTCTGGATGAGCTTCTGGAGGTCGCCGGCCGCCTGCGGGAGGTTGCCCTGGTCGGCGGTGGCGAGTGCCTGCGAGAGCAGCCGGGTGGCGTATTCCTGCTTCCGTCGGTTGCTGCTGATGACGAACCAGATGCCCAGCAGGACGAGCGCCACGGCCGCGAGCGCCCCAACGCCCAGGCGGATATGCGCGCGCGCCCAGCCCGCGAGCGCAAATGGGGCGGCAGCCGGCGCGGCCGGAACTGGTTGAGTGGCCGGAGCCGGCTGGATCTTCTTTCCCTGCTGCTGCTTCTTCGATGGCACTGTCGTAGCCATGATATCCCGAATGAAAATGTCTGCCCACTGCCAAGCCGTGAAAGCTACACGCCCCGCGCGGGCCGACGCCAGCGCCGGGGGGGGCGGCCCCCGGACCCGCGCCAGTGCCCCCGGCGTGATTCGAACACGCGGCCAACAGTTTAGGAAACTGCTGCTCTATCCAGCTGAGCTACGGGGGCGGTCAAGCGAAATAGGGCGTTATCTGCCACCCTTAAAGTAATCTCTCAGGTCCCTCGACGGGGCGGTCCGTCAGCGCGTCGGCGGCTTGGCGGCGGGCGCATGCTCCTGCGACCGCTGCTGCATCTGGTGCATCTTCATCATCTGCTCGCCCATGTCGACCTTGGTGTAGCCGGCGGGCGCCTGGAAAGCCGTGGCACTCACGGGGGTGCGGTCGATCCGGATTGCCTCGATTGCCGTGATCGGCTTGCCGTCCTTGATCTCGACCACCTTCAGGACGCCCCCGTTCGGGCCCAGGATCTTGCGGTATCGTTCGATCGCCTTGGACCGCCGCCCTTCGCCGGACATCGGGCTCGACATCGCGTCGAACGGGAACAGGCCAACGCCGTTGGCGATGCAGGCCTCGCCTTCCTTTTTCACGCCGTCTTCGATCCGGTATCCATGCCAGACCTCGCAGCTTGTGCCCGCCACCGTTTCCTTCCGCCCGGTGTCGGAGAAGTTGATCTGCTCGTCATCGCCCGAGTCCCCGCCCGAGGTCGTACCCTTCTGGCCGTACTTGGCCCGCATCTGCTCGCCCATGGCGCGCATCTGCTGCATCGCGGCGTCGGTCATCACCATGTAGCGCTTCTGGCGCGGATCGATCATCGCGATCTGGTGCTGGTCGCCGTCGACAATGTAGGCGCCGAGGCCCGCCTGCTCGATCTTCGTGGCGTGGCCCTTGGTCGTCTGCACCAGGGTGTCGGTCTTGCCGTTGTCGTCCATTGTGCGAAACGTGATAGTCCCCTCGAATCTGCTCTGAGCCGCCACGTATGGCGCCGCGAGCGCCAGAGCGCCAACGCCGGCCAGTACTGCCGCGATGCTGCGCATCATACCTGCCCTCCTGTGGGATACCACGGAAACAGCCGCCGCCAATCTGCCATGCCCGGCCACTGCGCGCCAGCCGGCGCCGGCCCGCGCCGCGGCATCAGACGTACACCAGCGCCCGGCACTCGGCGCCGGTGAGCCGGCTCCGGCCCGCGAGCGCACCGATCTCGAGCAGGAACGTCCAGCCTGCGAGCTCGGCGCCGAGCGCGCGCGCGAGCAACCCCGCCGCGCGTGCGGTGCCGCCGGTCGCGAGCACATCGTCGACGATGAGCACCCGGGCGCCCTGGCTCCACGCGTCGCGGTGCGCCTCGAGCGCATCGCTCCCATACTCGAGCGCGTAGGCCTCGCGCACGCTTTCCCACGGCAGCTTGCCCGGTTTTCGCGCGGGGACGAAGCCCGCGCCGAGCGCCGTCGCCACCGGGCCGCCCAGGATGAATCCGCGCGCCTCGATCCCGAGCACGTGGGTAATGCCCACCCCGGCGAACGGCGCCGCCATCGCATCGGCTACGCGGCGAAAGAGGGCGCCATCACGCAGGACCGGGGTGATGTCCTGAAAGAGAATGCCGGGCTTGGGATAGTCGGGAATCGCGCGCAGCGCTTGACGCACCTCGTGCGTGAGTGCGTCGCGCGTCGCGGACTCGCGAGCGGGAGCGTTGGTCTCGTTCATCGGATCTCGAAGCCTCCGGCCGGCGCCGCTTCGGTGGCGAGCGGCGTGATTTCGAGTGACGCGACGGCAGCCCGCGCCGGCCCCACGCGAAGCTGCGCCTCCAGCTCCGCGAGGTCGTCGGGCGATCCGGTCGCGATGACCTCCACGCGTCCGTCGGGAAGATTGCGCGCATAGCCCTTGAGGTGCAGCACCTGCGCGTGCCGCAGCACGAACCAGCGGAATCCCACGCCCTGCACGCGGCCGCCAACCACATAGCGCGCGCCGGTCACGGAGCCGCCTTGCGCTCCGGCACGGGCGCAGGCTTCGAGCGCCGCCGCTGCCAGAGCATATAGCCCACCAGCACGACGATCACCGCGGGCAGGATGTAGCGGGTGAGCGTCTGGTGCACGTAGGGGCCGATCGCGCGGTCGACCTCCTCGCCGTGTCGCCCGATGAGCCAGCCGAGATAGGTGAGCACCGCGCACCACGTGCCCGCACCGAGCGCGGTGAACACGACGAACGGCACGAGCCGCATGCGGGCGAGGCCCGCCGGAATGGAAATGAGGTGGCGCACGACGGGCAGCAGGCGGGCGAGCAGCGTGCTGATCTCGCCGTGGCGGCGGAAGAACGCCTCGCTCCGGTCGAGCGAGCGTTCGGAAATGAGCACGTACTTGCCGTAGCGACGAAGCACCGGCTCGCCCACGTACACCGCGAGCGCGTAGTTGATGAGCGCGCCGAGCACGCTGCCGAGCGTACCGCAGAGCACCGCCACCACGGCGTTCATCCGCCCCTCGGCCGCGAGGTATCCCGCTGGCGGCATCACCAGCTCGCTCGGCAGCGGAAGCACCGACGATTCGATGGCCATCAGGATGATGATCCCCGGATAGCCCAGGGCAAACACCGTTTCGGCCAGCCAGTGAAAGAACGAGGCGAGCATCGCGATCTCTTCCCGGCCGGCGTCAGCCGGCGAAGCCGAATTGGCCGAGCAACGGCACGAAGCGCACGTCGCCGATGGTGCTCGTATGGACCCCACCGGCGTCCCGCCGCACGAGCGTGAGGGTCTGCCCGTCACGATCGCCGAGCGGGATCACCATCCGGCCACCCGGCGCGAGCTGTTCCGCCAGCGGGAGCGGGATGTCGGGCGACGCGGCCGCGACGAGAATGACGTCATACGGCGCGAACGCCCGCCAGCCCAGGGTGCCGTCGCCGACGAGCACCGTGACGTTGCGCAGCCCCGCGGCCTCGAGCGCGCCGCGCGCCGCGGCGGCGAGCGCCGGCACGCGCTCGACGCTGAACACCGTGTCGGCAAGGAGTCCGAGAAGCGCCGTCTGATACCCGGAGCCGGTCCCCACCTCGAGCACTCGCTCGCGCCCGTTCAAGCCGACCACCTCGAGCGAGCGCGCCTGCACGAACGGCTGGGAGATCGTTTGCCCGCTCCCGATCGGCAGCGCCGCGTCGTCGTACGCCCGGTGCCGCACGCTCTCTGGCACGAACCGGTGCCGCGGCACCTGCTGCACCGCATGGAGCACCGCGAGGTCGCGGATCCCCTTGGCGCGGAGCGCGTCCACCAGCTGCGTGCGATAGCCGCCGTAGCTGTCGGCTAGTCCGTGAGCCACCACTGTCGCACCGTCTCGAGCAGCGAGTAGTTGGTCAGGTCCATCTGGAGCGGCGTCACGGAAATGTAGCCCTCGGCCACCGCGACGTGGTCCGACTCCTGGTCGCCGGTCCAGGTGATCGTACCGCCGCCGATCCAGTAGATCTCCTTGCCCGAGGGGTCCTGCATCCGCTTGAGCGACTCGGAGAAGAAGCGGCTGCCGAGCTTAGTGACCTTGATGCCGCGCACGTCCGGCGCCGGCACCGCCGGCAGATTCACGTTGAGCAGCGTGGTGCGGGGATAGTCGCGCACGCCGGCGATGCGGCGCACCAGCTCCACGAGGCGGCCGCGGTAGGTGGCGAGCATCTCGGGCTCATCGCCGGCGAACGAGATGGCGATGCCCGGGACGCCCAGCATCACCGCCTCCATCGCGGCGGCCACGGTCCCCGAATAGAGCACGTCCTCGCCCATGTTGGGGCCGAGGTTGACTCCGGAAAAGACGAACGCGGGGCGCTCCGGCATGAGCGCCTCGAGCGCGAGCATGACGCAGTCCGTGGGCGTGCCGTCGAGCTGGAACGCGCCGTCGGGGCGGCGCGTCGGGCGGATGGGCCGGTGCATCGTGAGCGAGTGCGACGTGGCGCTCTGCTCGCGGTCGGGGGCGACGACGGTGACGGTGCCGACGGCGCGGCAGGCGTCGGCGAGCAGCGCGAGCCCGGGCGCGAGCACGCCGTCGTCGTTCGAAACCAGGATGTTCAACGCTCGGTCCGCGACGATTCGCCGGCACGCGTGCCTTCCGCACGCGAGCCGTCGAGCAGTGCCAGCAGCGCGTCGAGCCCTTCGCGCAGCTCGTGGAGCATCTGCGCCTCGAATGCCTGGCGCGCCATCGGCTTGAGCTCACCGCTCCGGCGATACTCGTCCACCCGCTGGCGCGCCCCCTCGATCGTGTACTTCTCGCTGTAGAGGAGGTGCTTCACCAGCATGATGAGCTCCACTTCCCTCGCTTTGTACACCCGGTTTCCCGAGCGGTTCTTGGCGGGATTGAGGAAGCGGAACTGGCTCTCCCAGTAGCGCAGGACGTGCGGCTTCAAGTCGGTGAGCGCGCACACCTCGCCGATCGAGTAGAACTCCTGGACCGGAGCCTGCGCCGCATTCCGGGCGGGACTCATTGCCACTGCTCCGGCTTGAGTGCGCGCCCCATCAGCTCGGCCACGCCGTCGCGCGCCGGCTTGCCGCGGAAGAGCACGTCGCACACCTGAGCGGTGATCGGCAGCTCGACACCGGCGCGGGCGGCGAGCGCCGCGCCCGCACGCGAGGCGTTGGCGCCCTCGGCCACGCTGCGGTGCGCGGCGCGGTATTCGGCGAAGCTCTGGCCCTGCCCGAGCGCCACGCCGAGCGCGCGGTTCCGGCTCAGGCGGCCGCAGGCGGTGAGGATGAGATCGCCCATGCCGGCGAGTCCTGCGAAGGTGAGAGGATCGGCGCCGAGCGCCCGGCCAAGGCGGGTCATTTCGGCGAGACCGCGGGTGACCAGCGCCGCGCGCGGGTTGTCGCCGAGGCCCAGCCCCTCGAGCGCGCCCGCGGCGATGGCGATGACGTTCTTGAGCGCGCCGGCCAGCTCCACCCCGGTCACGTCGTGGTGCGTGTACACGCGGAACGAGGGTGTCGCGAAGACCCGCTGCGCGTCGCGCGCCGCGTCGGGCGCCACGGCAGCGGCCACCACCGCGGTCGGCTGCCCCGCGAACACCTCCTGCGCGAAGCTCGGCCCCGAGAGCGCCACCACGCGCGCGCCGGGCAGCAGTTCCTCCAGCACGGTCGACATCCGCGCGAGCGACTCCACCTCGAGGCCCTTGGTGGCGCTCACCAGCAGCGCGCCGTCGGCCACGCAGCCGGCGGCCTCAGCCATCACCGCGCGCACCGCGTGGCTCGGCGCGGCCGAGACGATCACCTCGGCGCCCGCGACAACTTCGCGCGCGTCCGCCCGCGCGGCGAGCCTGCGCGCGAGCCGCGCCCCCGGCAGGAAGAGCGGGTTCTCGTGTGCGCGGTTGATCGCGTCCACGACCTCCGGCTCGTACGCCCAGATGCGGACATCGTTGCCGTCCCGGCGCGCAAGCAGATCGGCGAGCGTCGTGCCCCAACTCCCGGCGCCCACCACGCCGATGCGCGTCACGACGGCCCCCCGGCCGAGGCAGGCGAAGCGCGCCGCCCGAAGCGGTTCTCCGTGCCCGCCGCGAGGCGCCGCAGGTTGGTGCGATGCTTCCAGATGATGAAGAGCGCAAGCGCGATTTCGGCCAGAAGCACCGGCCCGCGCGTCGAATGGATCACGAACGCGGCGAGCGGGAAGAGCGCCGCAGACACGACGCTTCCCAGCGATACGTAGCCGGTGAACCGCACGATCGCCGCCCACACGACCAGGACGGCGAGCAGCGCCCACGGGGCGAGCGCGAGAACGACGCCCGCGGCGGTCGCCACGCCCTTCCCGCCCCTGAATCCCACAAACACGGAGAAGACGTGGCCGATCACTGCGGCGATCCCGCAGAGCAGCGGGAAGAGCGGCCATGCCGGTCCGTGCGGTCCGAACACCCACACCGGCACGGCGCCCTTGGCCGCGTCGAAGACGCCGACAGGGATGGCGTACTTCCAGCCGAGCACCCGATAGAGATTGGTGGCGCCGAGATTCCGGCTCCCGTGCGCGCGCAGATCGACGCCGCGGAACACCCGCGCGACCAGGTAGCTCGTCGGGATCGCGCCCACGACGTAGGAGGCCACGAGCCAGCCGAGCGCCGCGGTCATCGCCCGCGCGACCCGCGGCGCGTGAGCTTCAGGCGCACCGGGGATCCGGCGAAGCCCCACGCGGCGCGAAAGCCGTTCACGAGATAGCGCTGATACGATTCGGGCACGGCCTCGGGGCGGTTGGTCACGATGGCGAACACCGGCGGCGCGGTGCCGATCTGCGACGCATAGAGCAGCTTCACCTCGTCGCCCGCCTCCTGCGGCGGCGCCGCGCGCTGGGTCAATCCCTCGAGCACCCGGTTCACTTCCGCGGTCGGCACGCGGCGTTCACGCTCCTCGGCGACGGTGAGAATGAGCTCGAGCAGCTGGTGCACCCGCTGCCCGGTGAGGGCCGACGCGTAGAGAAACGGCACGTAGGCGAGGAACGGCACACGCTCGATCAGCGCCTGCTGTCCGCGGTGCGCGGTGTTCGCGTCTTTCTCCTCGACCAGGTCCCACTTGTTCACCACGATGATGAGTGCCGCGCCGCGGTCCCACGCGGCATTGGCGATGCGCAGGTCCTGGGTATGGAGCCCGACCGTCGCGTCCACCACAAGCACGCAGACCTCGGCCCGTTCGATGGCACGCCCGGTGCGAAGCGTGGAATAGAACTCCAGATCATCTGCTACTTTAGTTCGTTTGCGTAAGCCTGCGGTGTCAATGAAGTTGAGCGTCGCCCCTCGAAACCGCAAGAGGGAATCCACGGCGTCGCGCGTGGTACCCGCCTCGGGTGCGACGACGTGCCGCTCCTCGCCGAGGAGGCGGTTCACCAGGGAGGACTTGCCCACGTTGGGACGGCCCACGATGGCCACCTGGATCGTCTCCTCGTCCTCGCCCACGCTGCGCGGCGGCAAGCGCTCGACGAGCGCATCGAGCAGATCGCCGCTCCCCTTCCCCACGCCGGCGGACACGCCGATCGGCTCGCCGTAGCCCAGCTCATAGAACTCGTATTGCGCAGTGCTCCGCTCCAGGTCGTCGAGCTTGTTCACGGCGAGGAGCACCGGGCGGTTCGCGGTCCGCAGTCGATCGGCGATGGCGCGGTCGAGGGGCATCACGCCCTCCTTGCCGTCGACCAGGAACAGCACCACGTCCGCTTCGGCGAGCGCGAATTCGACCTGGCGGCGAATGGCGCGATCCATCGGCTCGTCGGAGTCGGGAATAAGGCCGCCGGTGTCGACGATCCAGAAGCGGCGACCATTCCACTCGGCGTCGCCGAAGTGGCGGTCGCGCGTGGTGCCGGCGCGCTCCGACACGATCGCGGGGCGGCCGCCCAGGATCCGGTTGAAGATCGTCGATTTGCCGACGTTGGGCCGGCCGATGATGGCGACCGTGGGCTTGCTCACCGGAGGGCGGCGGACGCGCCGCCCAGCGCGTCGGCGAAATCCTTCGACAAGCGGAGCTCGACCGGCAGCGCCGCGGCGAGCGCCTCGGCCGAGCGGCTATCGATGAAGAGCCCGGCGTCGTTCACCGCCTCGCCCGGCAGCAGCACGAGGTCGAGATCTCGCCGGTCGGCCAGCGCGCGTTCGATGTCGGCGCCGGGGAGAAGACCGGCGGTCGTGACGGACGCGCCGAAGAGCGTGTTCTCGACCGGGATGAGCTCGAGCTCAGCACCCGTGGCGCGCGCGAGCGGCGCCAGCACCGCGGGCATGAGCCGCGCCATCGCGGTGCCAGTGACGACGCCGATTCGCCGTCGGTCCCAGCCGCCGAGCGCGGAGGCCTCCTCGGCGATGCGCCCTTCGAGCCAGCGCACGGCGCCGACGCCGTTCTCCACCTGCTCGAATCCGTCGTACGACCCGGCGGGGGGCAGTTCGAGTTCCGCGCGCAGGTACAGCTCGTCCGCGCCCTGCGCCCACGCGATGCCGCGTTCGCCGCGGGCGCGGGCAGCGGCGCGCTCGACCTCCGCGAGGGCGGCACGGCACTCGCCGGCGGTTGGCTCTCGCACCAGTTGATGCTTGCTGAACTCGGTGAGCCCCACCGGCACGACCGAACAGCTCAGAATCGCGGGGCCGAAGTGCCAGAGATCATCCAGCGTCTGCCGCAGCACGGCGCCGTCATTGACACCGGGCGAGAGCACGATCTGGGTGTGGAACGCGATGCCGTGCTCGGCGAAGCCGCGAAGCTGCGGCAGGATCTCGGGCGCGGTGGGATTGCGCAGCAGCCAGCGGCGCACCACGGGGTCGGTGGCGTGCACCGACACGTAGAGCGGCGAGAGCCGGTACTCGATGATGCGGGCGGAGTCGTGCGGCTTGAGGTTGGTGAGCGTCGCGAAATTGCCGTAGCGGAACGAGAGCCGGTAGTCGTCGTCGCGGATGTAGAGCACGTCGCGGAGGCCCTCGGGGAGGCCGTCCACGAAGCAGAAGTCGCAGCGGTTGGCGCAGCGCCGGATGCGCGGCGGCTCGAGGGTGAGACCCATCGGCTCGCCCAGGGGACGCTCGATCTCGAAGACGATCTCCTCTCCATCCGGCTGCCGCACGTGCAGCGCAAACTCCTCCTCGGCGCTCAGGAACTCCCAGTCGAGAAAGTCGTCCAGTGCGCGTCCGTCGATGGAGACGAGCTCGCTGCCGGGCGAGAGTCCGAGCTCCGCCGCGATCGAATCGGGGTCTATCGCCGTGACCTTGATCATGCCGGCGCAGAAGATCGCGGGTCGGCGGGGTAAAGGCAACCGAATGTGGGACTTCGGGCCCGACGTTTGAGGTGACCTGGGAATGGGCTCGCGGCACCATCGCCTCCCGCGGCCACCTTCCGTCCGCCTGTCCGCCCGCCCGCCCATCATTGCCCGCCGGCCGTCCGGGTGACATTGTATCGCACCCCTACAATCACGAGGACCGTATGGAGGACGCGCGCATCGAGGCGGCGCTCGGGGAGCTGAAGGGCCTGCTGGTGTCGGGTGAGACGCTGGAGAGCTGGGCAGTCGAGCGGCGGATCTTCGCGCTCAAGCACCGGCGGCATCTCGTGGCAGCGACGAGCGGGCGGCTCATTGCGCTCCGGCGCGGGCTCTTCGGCGGGTTTCACGTCCAGGATCTCCGGTGGCAGGACCTGCAGGAGGCAAAGCTCGACGTGGGCGTGTTCGGGGCCGATCTCACGCTCTCGGTGCTCGACCACGCCGACCTTGCGAGCGCCGAGCAGCGGGCGGGCGGCTTTCACTTCGAGGGACTGAGGAAGGACCAGGCGCAGGCGGTCTACCGCGCCTGCCAAGCGCAGGTGCAGGCGTGGCGGGAGAAGCGCCGGGTGCGCGATCTCGAGGAGCTGCGGGCGCGTTCGGGCGGCGTGCAGTTGGGCGGGAACGCGCTCGGGGGTGCGGCGTCGGCCGCGGGCGGCGGCGTTCCGGGCGCCGATTCGGTGGACCGGCTCAAGCAGGCGAAGGAGATGCTGACGAACGGTCTCATCACCGACGCCGAGTACGAGGCGATCAAGGCGAAGGTGGTGGCGGGGCTGTAGGAGAGCGTCGGAGGGGACTGCGAGAGCGGGAGACGGGGCTCGAACCCGCGACATTCAGCTTGGGAAGCTGACGCTCTACCAACTGAGCTACTCCCGCAATTTCGTGCATTGAAGATGGATCGCTGAGGTGCTTCCGATCCGGGGCGGAATATCGCCGCGGGTCGCTGGAGCGGCAAGGCCGGGTGCACGCTCGCGTGCATCCACGCGCGGCGCATATGCGACGCCTGGACCAACGCTCAACGAGGGAGGCTCCATGCCGTCCGTCTCGCGAGTTGACGCACTCGCTCGCTAGGCGCGCACCGCCGCGTCTCGGACGTCGCGCGCTGTCAGCGCTTGCATTCTTCGCACTCATGAGCAATCCGGCGGGGGCGCAACTGCCCGGCGCGCCGCCGGTCTCGGCCAACGCGCCGGCCCCGCCGCTTCGTCACGGGTACCTCGCCGTGACGCGCTGCGAGCACGGCGTGCCGGTCACTACCGTGAATCCCCACCTCGACTCGCTCACCCGGATCGAAACCGAGGCCCACGAGGCAGCGCACAGGCGCCAGCTCGCGGGCGACTGCGACGCGCGGCTGCGGGCGTTGCAGGCGGACCTTGCCCTCCGGCTCGACCGCGAGGCGGAGGCATACTGCGGCGGCCTTGCCGCGCTCGGCCTCGACTCGCTCCGCTATGGCGTGGCGGTCGAACGGCTGCGGCTCGCGCTCTACGACGTGTTCTGGCCGCGTCCGCAGTCCGAGGTCGACGCGCGGATCACCGCGTACTGCCGCCGGCCGGACGACGGCGTCGCGCGGAAATCGGTTGCCGATACCCCGGCCACCAGTTCCACCGGCCCGCGAGATCCATGATCGCCGGCACCAGCACCAGGCGGATCAGGGTGGCGTCGAGCAGCACCGCTACCGCGAGCCCGAAACCGACGAACTGCATCATCAGCACCCGCGAGAAGGCGAAGTACCCGAACACAATGATCATGATGAGCGCCGCCGAGGTGATGGTCGACGCAATGGTCGTGAGCCCCTCGACCGTGGCCTGCGTATTGTCACCGGCGCGGTCGAATTCCTCCTTGATGCGGGTGAGCAGGAACACCTCGTAGTCCATGCTGAGCCCGAACACCGAGGCGAACACAATCACCGGCACCACGACGAAGATCGCCTCCGTCGGCCCGTTGAGCCCGAAGAGCGATGCACCCCACCCATCCTGGAACACAAGCACGATCACGCCGAACGTCGCCCCGACCGACAGGGAGTTGAGCACGATCGCCTTGAGCGGAATCAGGGCCGAACGAAAGATGAGCGCGAGCGTAAGCGCGGTGCTCCCGAGGATAATGGCCACGAGGAGCGGAAGTCGGTCGAGCAGGTTCCGCTGGAAGTCGACGTTCGCTGCGGCGTACCCGCCGACGAGCACCCGGGCGCCCGCGAGCCCCCGGATGTTGTCGGTGCCGAGCCGCCGGATGCGCCGTACGAGCTCCATGTCGGAGGTGAGCGAGGTGGTATCGGCCGGTACCACATCGATGAGCGCCGTGCGGGTGTCGCGGCTCAGGTAGGCAGGGATGAAGTCGGGGTATTCGGCCCGCGCTGCTGCGAGGTCGCTGTAAAGCAGCGAGTACGCGAGGAGCGAGGTACCGGGCTTGAGATCCACGATGCTCCGCACCTGCCCCACGCGCGGATCGGCCCGGAGCGAGTCGCTGAGTGCCATGAGGCCGCGGAGCGAGCGAGCCGACGTCGCGCGCTGGGTGTCCGGCAGGGTGACGACCACCTTGATCGGCTCGATCACGCCGCCGACGCCCATCCGTTCGAGCGTCCGGGCACCCTGGCCCGACTCGGTCGCGGCCGGCCACCAGTCCAGCGCAGGCAGCCCGATCCGGATATGGCGCACGGGCCAGACGAGCGCCAGCACCACGGCGGCGCCCAGCGCAAGTGCCACCCAGGGTCGGCCGGTGAGGGCGTGGGCCCATCGCTCCCACAGTGCGCGCCCGTGATACCAGGCGAGCCGGCGAGCGAGCCAGCGGGGCCAATCGATGCGGGGCCCGAGCAGCGCGAGCGCCGCGGGGAGCAGCGTGGTCGCGAGCAGCACCATCACCACAACCACGACGACCCCAGCCACGCCCACGCTGCGGGTCTCGACGAGCGGTGTGAGAAGGAGGGCGCCGAACCCGAGTACGACGGTGAGTCCCGAGGTGAGCACCGCGCGGCCCGCGGTGGCCACCGTGCGCGCCGCCGCCTCCGCCGGGGTCTGGTCAGCCCTCAGCTCTTTCCGGAACCGCGTCACCATAAGCAGCGAGTAGTCGATCCCGACGCCAAGCCCCACCATCGTCACGATGATGAGAGAGAAGATCGACACCGGCATCACGTGGGTGAGGAGTCCGAGCACCGCGACGGCCACGGGCACGCCAAGGATGCCGATGCCGATCGGAAGCAGCGCCGCGCCCAGCGCGCCGAAGGCGAGCACGAGGATGATCCCGGTGAACGGCAGGATGCGCACCTCGCCGCGGCGGCTGTCGCTCGTGACGAGGCGGCGCTCGTCGAGGTCGAGCGGCGCTCGACCGGTGACGAGCGCGTGGTACGCTGCGCCGCCCGGCACCTGGTGGAGCGTCCGGCTGACGACGGCGCGCAGCGGATCCACCAGCACGCTCAGACTGTCGGGCGAGGCATTGAACGCGACAAGAATGAGCGCAGTGCGGTGGTCGCGGCTCACGAACATCGAGTCGCCGGACGTGCGAACCGAGATGGTGCCGCGGACGTAGGGCTGCCGGCGGAGCGCAGCGATGAGGGTGTCGAGCACCGCGATGCCGCCCCCGCCCCGGCGTCCGAGCGGGTTCGGCCCCTTGAGCGCGACCGCAAAGAACTCGCCGATCGGAGCATCGAACCCGGCGTCGACGACCCCCTCGGCATGCTCCGCCTCGGAGCTCGGGCTTTCGGTGCTCTGGCCGGTGAGGCGGTCGGGCACCCGCGTCGCGAAAATCGCGGCCGCGCCGCCGATGATGGCCCAGACGATTACGACGAGCCAGTGGGAACGTGCCCCCCGCGGGGCGGGTCGGTCCGGAGGCACCGGCGAGGGCGCAAGGCGCCGGAGGGTGGCGTGAACCTACGGTGTCGGGGTGCCCTGCTTCACCGCCCGCGCAACCCGCTCGGCGAAGATCTTCGTGCCGGCCGGAATCATCGTGGTCGGGTCGCCCTTGAGCTCGGTGGTGTCGTCGAGCACGAAGCGACCGGTGCGGTTGTCGATCAACTGTCCGGAGAAGAGCCAGATCAGGTTGCTCGTCTTGCTCACCTTGCTCATCACGACCCAGCGCGCGCCAAGCTCGCGGCCCGCTTCACGCGCGCAGTCCACGATGACGTTGCAGGCCTTGCCGCCCGTAATCTCCCGCGCCCGGTCCGAGCTCGTCACCTCGGCGACGGCCGCCGAGTCGGCGAGCGCCGCCGCGCCAAGGTGCTCTCGCAGCGCGTCGCGCAGCACTCTGGTCGCGAGCAGCGCGCGGGCCGTGTCGCTCGGCTGCGGATCGTTCGCACCGCGCGTATAGAGCGCCACGTTGAGCATCGCGATGTTCACGCCGACGGAGTCCATGCTTTCCATCGCGGACGCCGGGTGTGCCCCCCCGCCGTGGGGCGCCGCCCGGGGCAGCGACACTTGCGCCCCGGCGGTTTCGATATGTACCGGTGCCGCCGCGAGCAGCGCGCCCACCGCCAGACACGTCCCCCACTTCGTCCCTGCGCGCATTGCAACATTCCTCTCACGACCTCGCGAGCGAGGCCTCCAGAAAGCTCTTCACGTCCGCTTCGTTCATCACCGGCTCACCCGGCGAGACGTTGTCCAACCGCCCGGCCTTCATCCACCGCTCGAGCTGACCGACGAGGTCGTACAGGTGCTCGAACGAATCGACCACGAAGAGCAGCGGCTGATAGTGGTCGATCTCGAAATACTGATTTACCACCCACTCCATCTGAATGGGGTAGCGCTGCACGGCCGGCGAATCGATGGCATGGGTCAGCTCGCCGTGCGAGCTGAGCAGGCCGCTCCCATAGGCGCGGAGTCCGTCGCCGCTCCGCATGAGGCCGAACTCGACGGTGAACCAGAAGAACCGCGCCATGCCCTTGAAGATGCTGGTGACGCGCCGGATCTTCTCGGCCTCGTCCGCGATGCCCGCCACGATGTCCGCCGCCGTATGGGCGCACTCGCCGAACCGCACCAGCGTCTCGGCGAACGCGCGGTCGGTATGCATGGGCACGTGACCGGCGATGTCGTGGAAGATGTCGGGTTCGGGCAGGTAGTCGAGGCGGCGGGCGTCGCGGATCGTGATGGTGGTGGGAAACTCGCGGTTGCGCAGGCAGTCGAAAAACATGAACGCCGGCACGTAGCCGCTCACCGGCTTCGCCTTGAAGCCGGTGAGCGGATTGAGAAATCGATTCACGTCCTCGAGCTTCGGCACCCGGTCGGCATCGAGGCACAGGTTGTCGATGCCCGCCAGGAAATGCGGATTGGCGTACTCGCGCCAGCGCGGCACCATCCGGTGAAAGAGCCGCCGCCACGCTTCGTGGTTCGCCTCGGTGTACAACTCGTACGGCTGGTGGATGTACAGCTGCCCGTCCCGCTGCGCCTGCTCGATGAATGGCGCCTGGGTGGTCGTGAGCCCCGCCGGCACTCCGGCCGGCCCGGCCGTGCCTCCGGCCCGGTCCGTTTCGCGCGTTTCGATCCCGGCCATTCCCGCCTCCTGTGCGGCACTCTCCGGAAATCTACATGGGGCGGCGCTATTTGGCCTTGTAGCGCCACGCGTTGATGCCGTTGGCCTTGGCATCGACCGTAAAGTCCTGCGTTGCGTCGGCCTTGAGCGGCGGCACCGTCACGTCCTGCGTCGCGAGCGTGGCGCCGTCGGGCCCCATCATCTCGAACGTGAGCGTCACGGGCGCCGGCTTGATCAGCTTGTCCTTGTCGTCGCGCGCCTCGTGACCGGTGGCCGTGAACGAGAGCTCCAGGCTGGTCGGGCTGATCTTGACGCCCTTGCTCTCGATCTTGACCGGAAGCGCCCGGCGCCGCGCCACCGTGGCGATCTGCTTGTCCGTCTGATGGGTCTCCTTGTAGCCCTGCTCCAGCAGCTCGAGGCCGATCTCGTTGAGCGGCTCCAGTGCCACGAGCTTGGTCGCGGCCTCGACCAGGTGGGAACCGTCCTTTGCCTTGTAATAGGCCGTCGCCTGGTTGACGAGCGCGTCGTGGTTGAAGGGCTGCTTCTCGAACACCTGCCCGAACACGTCCGCCGCCTCCGCGAACTTTCCCGCGGTGAAGAGCGCGATGCCCTTGCTCGCGAGGTCCTTCGTGTCACCCCCGGGTACCTCGGTGGGCGCGATGCCGAACTGCTTCTCCAGCGCGGCGGCCTTGTCGCCCTTGCCGGCGGCCCGGTACGCCTGGGCCAGGGTCTTTGCCGCGGTCGTGTCGTTCGGCACCCAGGTGCGGTACCGCTCGAGCGTCGCGATCGCGTCGTCGAAGCGCTTGGCCCTGGTCTCCATGATGCCGAGATTGAGCGTGGAGTTGTTGCGCTCCTCGACCATGCTGTCCGCCGCCGCCACCTCGACCGCCTTCTTGAGGTAGGTGATGGCGCTGTCGGTTTCACCGCGGTTCGCGTAGATCACACCCAATCCCGCGAACGCGTTCGGCTGGCCGCGGTAGATCGTATTGGCCGCCCGGAACACGACGAACGCGGAGTCGCTCTGGTTCGCCTTGACGAAGTCCACGCCGTCGTTCACCAGCGGCACCCACGCGGCCTGGCGGTAGCGCAGTATGTCTTCCTTGCACGCGGGCGCGAGCTGTTCCGCCTTGGTGAACGCAGAGTCGGCGCCGGCGAGGTCGCCCTCGTAGAGGTAGGCGCGCCCGAGGTACAGCCATGCACCACCGTTCTCCGGTTCGCGCTTTGTCGCCTCGGCGAGCCGCTGCGCGGCCTCACCGAACTTGTCGGACTGCAGCGCGCGGAGACCGTCCTGGACCCGGCCGCCGGGTGCAATGCCCTCCTTGCATGCGGGGAGCGCCGAGGCCCCGCCCTGCTTCTTCATCGCGGCGATCACACGGGCATTGCCGCCCGACGGCGTCTGCGCGCGCGCGGGTACGGCCAGCATCGGCAGCGCCAATGCGACCAGCGCGATGCCGGCGGCGTTGAGCGCCGCCGGAGACCACGCGCGTGATGTTTGCCTCTCAGTCGTCACTCGTCACGGCTCCTTCGTCGTGGTGTCGCGCGCCGTTGCCGCGGGCCGATCGGCCCCGGCCAGGGTCAGGGCGCGGGTTTGCAACTCCCTTGCCAGTTCGTGCACGGGACGTCCCGCGCGTCGCGCGGCCGCCGCCACGTCGTCGTATTCCGGCTTGGCGCGGAGCCCGTCGGGACCGTCGAGCAACTTGACCCGCACGCTCCCGCCACCGGCCACGTCGAGTCGGACTTCGCGCCGCGGCAGCGTCACCCGCTCCGCACCCGTGCGCCGCACGCCGGCCGTCGTGCTGTGCCGGAAGAAGGCCTCGGCAGCGCGGTCGACGTCGGCCGGCGCAACGACGGCCTCGACGCGGAACCCCGTCCTGCCCTTCTTCATCTGCGTGGGCCACGTCTGCACGTCCAGCGCGCCGGCCGCCACCAACGCCTCGCGCAACGGATCGAGATACTCGGGACTCAGGTCGTCCAGGTCGGTAGACAGCACCACCACCTCACCGAGTTCGTGCGCCGGCTCGGCCAGAATGAGGCGGAGCGCGTTGGGGTACTCCGCCGGGTCGCGGCCGCCGGCGCCCCAGTTGGCGGCGGACACGGCCCGCCACCGCGCAGGCGGCGGACCCGACGACAGCGCGCGGAGGAGTGCCGCGCCGGTGGGCGTCGTGGCCTCACCCGACACCGGGCCGTTGGGCGCCACCTCTAGGCCTTCGAGCAGCACCGCAGTGGCCGGCGCCGGCACCGGAATGATGCCGTGGGCCGCGTGCACCCATCCCTCACCGACCGCCACCGCGCGATGGTACACGTCGCGCACGCCGAGCTGCTCGAATCCCTCGACCCCGCCGACGATGTCGATGAGCGCATCGAGCGCACCCACCTCGTGCAGCGCCACCGATTCCGCCGGCACGCCGTGCACCCGCCCCTCCGCCTCCGCCAGCAATCGGAATGCAGCGCCGGCCCGCTCCTTGACCCAGGTCGAGAGCGGTGCGCGCTCGATGAGCGCGAGCAACTCTCCCACGTGGCGATGCGGGCCGTGCGCGTGGTTGGCGGCGGGCTTGGACTT
The DNA here is from genome assembly GCA_036279355.1 of Gemmatimonadales bacterium. Classification (NCBI taxonomy): domain Bacteria; kingdom Pseudomonadati; phylum Gemmatimonadota; class Gemmatimonadia; order Gemmatimonadales; species Gemmatimonadales bacterium. Next base: position 38,342 of record DASUJH010000007.1, on the reverse strand, counting down.
GTGCGGGTGAGGGTGTGAATGGGAGCGGGTGGGACGGTGCGGCGCGGCGGGGGCCTCGACCTCGCCGCCCGGAAGTCGGACGGTGGCCTTCACCGCATGTACCCCACACCGTTCTACTTGCGTGATCCCCACCGACACCTCGGGACACCCGAGCCGCGCGGGCAGGCCGGTGAGCCATGCCTCGGGCGCGCCCGCCGCGACCAGCGCGCCGAGCAGCATGTCACCGCTGATCCCTGCGGCGGGGTCCAGAATGGCGAACCGGCTCTGAGGCATGACATCTGAATATACAGTCCCCTATGCACCCGTCCACGCTCGCGCGAGGGATTGCATGCTCACGAGCGATAGAGCCAGCCCGCGCCGGTGTTGAATGCGATCACGGTTTCGTCCGGCTCGATGTCTCCCCGCGCGCGGAGCGCCGCCGCGCCCGCAAGACTCGCTCCGCCCTCGGGCCCCACATCCACGCCTTCGCGCGCGGATACCTGGTCGGCCTGCGCCGCGAGCTCCGCATCGCTCACCGCGACCGCGCCGCCGCCCGACTCGCACATCGCGCGCAGCATGAGCGCCCCGCCCAGCGGCGCCGGCACCCGGAGGCCACTCGCGACCGTGCGCGGGTCGGGCCAGGGTTCACATTGCGCGGCGCCGCGTTCAAACGCGCGCACCACGGGCGCGCACCCTTCGGCCTGGACCGCGTACATCCGGGGCATCGGGCCGCGCACCCACCCGGCCGCGATAAGCTCTGCAAAGGCGAGCCACATCCCGATGAGCCCCGTCCCGCCGCCGGCGGGATACACGACCGCGTCCGGCAGACCCCAGCCGAGCTGCTCGGCCAGCTCGAGGCCGAGCGTCTTCTTGCCCTCGATCCGATAGGGCTCGCGCAGCGTGTGCACCGGAAAGGCGCCGGTGCGTTCGGCGTGGGCGAGCGCCGCGCGGCCGCAGTCACCGATGTGGCCGTCGAGCAGGTTGAGCTCGGCGCCGAACCGCCGGACCTGCGCGAGAATGACGGGCGGCGTGCTCGCAGGCGCGAAGATCGTGGCGTGGCACCCCGCGCGCGCGGCGTACGCGGCGAGCGCCACGCCCGCGTTGCCCGCGGTGGGCACGACGAACGACTCGGCGCCGCCAAGCCGCGCGCGGGTCACCGCCATGGCGAGCCCGCGCGCCTTGAACGAGCCGGTCGGGTTCACCGACTCGTCCTTGAGCCGGAGCCGCGCGAGGCCCAGGCGCTCACCGGTGCGCGCGAGGCGGAGGAGCGGCGTGCCGCCCTCGCCGAGCGTGATGGGCGACTCGCCGTCAGCAAGCGGGAGAAATGCCCGGAATCCCCACATGCCGTCGGCCTCCGGCGCGCTGTTGCTGCCGCGCGCCTGGCGCAGCGCGTCGCGGTCGGCGAGGGTGTGCGCGCGCGACGGGTAGCGCACCAGCCACGGCTGCCCGCACCGGCCGCAGACCGTAGGGAGGCCCACGGGTGCGGTGGTTTCATCGCAGGCCGAGCAACGCAGGGTCCAGTCCGGGTCAGCGGCCAAGCCGCTCCTCCATTTCGTCGAGGCTGCGCGGCCAATCATCGTGCAGGAGCCGCGAGAGCGCGCGGTCGGCGAGCAATCGGCCGCCTGTCTGGCACGTGGCGCAGTAGTTGGTCTCGTTCTCGGCGTAACGGATGCGCTGCACCGGCGAGCCGCACGCGGGACATGGCTCGCGCCACCGCCCGTGCACCGCCATCCCCTCACGGAATGCCGTGACACGTTCGGGAAATCCATCGACCGCCTCGCGCCGGAGCCGACCGGTCCATTCGGTGAGCACCGCCTGCACGGCCGCGTGCAGCCGGGCGAGCTCGCCGTCGGCGAGCCGCCGCGTGAGCGCGAGCGGCGAGAGCCGCGCACGGTGCAGAATTTCGTCCGAGTACGCGTTGCCGATGCCGCTCACGAGCGTCGGGTCGGTGAGCGCTCGCTTGAGCGTGTGGTTCTCCGATCGGAGCCGCTCAGCAAAGGCTTCGAGGGGTGCCTCGAGCGGCTCGACGCCGCCGCGATCGAAGGCGGCGAGCCCCGCCGCGCCGCGCACGAGGTGCAGCGATGCCCGGCGCTTCGTCCCCGCCTCGGTGAGCAGCACGGTGCCTTCCGCGAAATCGAACGCGGCGAGGCCCATTCGGCCCGGGGCCTTGGCCCCGCGCGGCCGCCAGCGGAGGCGCCCCGCAATCATCAGGTGAATGACGACGAACAGCTCGCCATCGAGCTCCCAGACGAGGCGCTTGCCGAGCCGCCGGAGTCCCATGACCCGGCGGCCTGCCGCCGCCGCCACCGGCGGATCCACACTTCGGAGCACGAACGGGCTCAGCACCCGGATCTGCTCCAGCATGCGCCCGGCAATGCGCCGCTCGAGCGCCTCGAGATAGACCACCACGTCCGGCAGCTCAGGCACGGGCGCGCGTGGTCACGATTTGGCGTGCAGCCGTTCGAGAATCCGTTCCGCGAGCGCGGTGGAAAACCCGGGCACCGCCGCGAGCTCTTGCGCAGTGGCCGAGCGCACCCCGGCCAGACTGCCGAAGCGCTCCAGTAGCGCGCGCCGGCGGGTGGGGCCGACGCCGGGGATCTCGAGCAACTCCGACGTGAGTGTGCGCTGCGTCCGCCGCTTCCGGTTGTATGCGAGGCCGAAGCGATGCGCTTCATCCCGCGCCCGCTGGAGCAGCCGGAGTGCGGGGCTCCGGCGTGACAGCCGAAGCGGCTCCGCGCGGCCCGGAAGGAAAATCTCCTCCTCCCTTTTGGCGAGGCTCACGAGCGGGAGCGCGTCGAAGCCGAGCGCGCGCGCCGCGTCCAGCGCGGCGTTGAGTTGGCCCTTACCGCCGTCGATCACCATGAGGTCGGGCAGCGCCTCGTTCGAGTCGCGCCGGCGGGCGAGATAGCGCGTCACCACCTCGTGGATGGCCGCGAAATCGTCCTGCTCCGCCAGACCCTTGATCTTGAACTTGCGGTACTCGCTCTTCCGCGGCCGGCCTGCCTCGAACCAGACCAGCGAGCCCACGATGTCGCGCCCCTGGTTGTGCGAGATGTCCACGCAGACGAGGCTCCGCGGCACGCTGCTCAGGCCGAGATCCCGGCCGAGCGCGTAGACCGGATCTTCGGCGCGCTCGTCGGTCTCGAACGACTCGATCCGAAGGCTCTCGAGCAGGTGGCGCGCGTTCTGGTCGGCCAGCTCGCGCCATCGGCTGGCGGTGCCGCGCTGCGGGATGGTCCAGTCGGTGCCCGCGAGCACCGTGCGGATGGCGTCCCAGTCCTCCGGTGCGAACGGCAGCACCACGCGCCGCGCGCGCGCCTCGGCCGGGACGTAGTAGCGCACCAGGAACGCGGCGAGGATCGCGGGGTCGGCCTCTTCGTCCACGCCCTCGAGAAACGTGTGGTCGCGGCTCACCACGCGCCCCTCGCGCACGCGGAGCAGCACGCCCACCGCGTCGTCGCCGTCGCGGGCGTAGCCGATCACGTCCGCGTCGCCGGTGCCGATGACCTCGGCCGCGCCGGGCTCTTCGAGATTCTCGAGCCAGCGGAGCGCATCACGAAGCTGGGCCGCGCGCTCGAAATCTTCCCGTCCGCTTGCCGCCAGCATCGCCTCGCGCACCCGCTGGCGCACGTCGTGGGTGCGGCCCTCGAGGAAGTCCACCACGTCGTTCACCATGGCGCGGTAGTCCGCCTCGCCCTGCCACCCGACGCAGGGTGCCTTGCAGCGGCCGATGTAATAATCGAGACAGGGCCGCTCCCGCGGCTCGCGCGGAATGTCGTCGGGGCAGCTCCGCATGGTGTACAGCCGCCGGACGATGGCGAGCGTGCGCCGGAGCTGGCCCACATCGGTGTACGGCCCGTAGTAGCGCGCGCCCGGAATGTCGCGGCGACGTGTCACCAGCAGCCGCGGAAACGGCTCGCCCAGCGTGACGGCGATCGATGGATAGCTCTTGTCATCCTTGAGCCGCACGTTGAAGCGTGGCCGGTATTCCTTGATGAGGTTGTTCTCGAGGATGAGCGCCTCGGCCTCGCTGTTCACCACGATCGTCTCGACGTCGGCGATGACCCGCTGCAGGAGCCGGAGCTTGGGGCTCGCGGCCGCGGCGCTCGCCGCACTCTCGCCCACGAGATAGCTCCGCACCCGGCTCCGGAGCCGCTTTGCCTTGCCCACGTACACGACGGCCCCCTCGGCGTCCTTCCAGAGATAGACGCCGGGGCCTTCGGGGAGCGTGTAGAGCTTGCGCGCGAGCGGATCGGGAATCGGCAGGGCGGTCATGAACACGTCGGGGCAATCGTCAGGGCGCGCCACGGTCGAACCTCGTCAGCGCCGCCGGAATCGCGCGAGCAGGAGCCTCGCTTCCGGGATGCCGAGCAGGCCGGTGACCCCGTAGTAGACGAGGCCGTACGCGCCGATCACAAATATCGCTACACCGACCGGATGCCGCAGCGCCAGGTCGGCAGGCGTGGCGAGCGCAAGGCCGCCGCCCACGAGCGCAGCGAGCGCGGCGGAGGCCCAGAGGCGCGCGCCGTAGGCCCAATCGAGCCCCGTCTCGCCGATCCGCTCGTCCAGTGCGCGGCGGAGCAGCAGAAACTCGACCCAGCCGGCGACGCCGGCCGAGGCCGTGAGCCCCGCGACGCCCCAGCGCTGCGGAATGCCGATGAGCCCCGGGAGCGGGAGTGCAGCGAGAAAGCCAAGGACCGTGGTGAGCACCACCCGGACGATCGCAAAGCGGAGCGGCGTGCGGGTGTCGCGCAGCGCGTAGAAGGCCGACGAGTAGAGCCGCCCCATCGTGCCGGCGAGAAGCCCCACCGACGAGCCCGCCAGGATGCCCCAGACCCAGAAGCTGTCCGACCGCGTGAACCGGCCGGTCTGAAAGATCGCGGCCGCGAGCACCTGTCCCAGCGCCGCGAACGCCACCGCCGACGGCACGATGTAGAATGCGAGCTGCCGGAGCCCCCCGTCGAGCCGCGCGCGAAGATACGCGCTCACCTCCGCGCGCTCCCCCGTGGCGCTCGACATCTCCGGCAGCTCGGCCGCCGAGACCGCCATGCCGAAGAGGCTCACCGGGAGCGTGTACAGGATCTGGGTATAGCCGAGCGCGGCCACGGCGCCGGTCGGCAGCAGGCTCGCGATGAGGGCGTCGATGTACGCGCTGATCTGCACCACGCCGCGGCTCGCGAAGGTGGGCCAGAAGTTCCGCGCGACCGTCCGCACGTGCTCCGACGCCATATCGAACGTGGGCCGGAGCCCGCGCGCGAGTCGCATGACCACGGGCAACTGCACGCCGAGTTGCAACGCGCTGCCCGCCACCGAACCCCAGGCGGCGAGCGCGGCCAGCCGATACTGGCCCACCGTCCCGCCGAACCAGATCAGCGTGGCGATGATGGCCGCGTTCCAGATGACCGGCGCCGAATACGCAAGGAAGAATTTGCGGTGACTGTTGAGGATGCCGAGACACCAGGCCGAAAGCACCAGCAGCCCGACGCCGGGAAAGAGGATGCGGACCAGGCGGATGGTGAGCTCGCGCTTGGCGCCGGTAAAGCCGTAGGCGATGGCGTCGATGAGCGACGGCGTGAACGCGACGCCTGCCAACACGAGGACCGAGACGATGACGGCGAGCAGCGCGCCCACGGCGCCCGCCACCCGGTCCGCCTCCTTCCGGTCGCCGCGCGCCAGCAGCGCCGCGTACACCGGAATGAACGACGCGGAGAGCGCCCCTTCGCCGAAGAGGTTCTGCAGGAGATTGGGAATGCGGAACGCGGCGACGAACGCATCCGCCGCATCGGAGGTAGCGAAGTAGTGCGCCAGCACCCGCGAGCGAATGAGGCCGGCGAGTCGGCTCAGCAGAATGCCCGCGGCGACCATCGCCGCCGGACGCCGGGACCGCCCGGGCGGCGGGGTCAGGACGTCTCGGGCGGTGGCAGGGTCGAGCGGCGCGGCGATTCGGCGAGCAGGCGTTGGAGAAACTGGTGCTCCTCCTCGAGCGTCCGCACGCTCCGGGTGAGATCGTCCACCTCGGCCTCGAGCAGCTCGACTTTCCTCGCGAGCTGCGTCATGGCGGCAGGCGTGGACTCGGGCCCCTCGAGCCGGCGCGCGAGTGCCCGCGCGAGCGGCGAATCGATCAGAATGCCCAGGATCGGGATCATCAGCACCACGACGAGGACCACGACCAGGGCGATGGTGGACATGGGTCGAGTCTATGCCGGGCGCGCGGCGCCCTCAAGGGCCGCGGCGTACCAGCGGCGCATTTCGCCAATCAGCGCGTCGAGCAGCGTGGGGCCGTGCCGGGCAAGGAACGGCGCCGCGGTCAACACTCGCTCCTGGGGTTTGCCGTTGGGCCACACCGCGTGCCGCGCTCGCGCGATCTGGGCCAGCTCCGTCTCCTCCCGCCGCTTGAGGTGCTGCACCAGCTTCTTCTCGATGTCCGCCGTGCCGGTGAGTGCGTGTTGCCGCGCCGCCTGCACCGTTTTCTCCAGCGTGGGATCGATCTCGACCGCAGAGCGGGCGATCGGCTCGTAGCCCGCCTCGATGGCGCGGCGCAGCTCGGCGAGCGCGCCGGTGACGCCCTCCGGCAGCCGCGAGCGCACGAGGCGCGCCTCGAGCGCACCCGGCGGCTGCATCAGGTCGTGGAGTGAAATGGCGAACTTCTCCAACACCCGCTCGATCCGCGGCTCCACAATGGCGCCGGACCAGCGCGGCACGACGGCCTGCGGGCGCACGCCCAGCGTTTCGTAGACCGATGGCGTGAGCCGGAGGTATCGCAGCTCGCCCGGGCCACCCGTGTACGCCACGGTCGGGAGCAGCGCGCTCTCGAGCACCGGCCTGAGCAGTACGTTCGGCGAAAACCGCTCCGGCTCGCGCGCGGCGAGCGCCTCGAGATGCGCGAGGTCGTACACGGTCTTGCCGCGCCGGGTCGTGAAGCCGTGTTCGTGCGCGAGCAGCCGGTCCCGGCCCATCCGGCACTCGACCATCACGAGCGTTGCGCCGTCGCCGGCGGCGATGCCGGCATCGTGTCCTTCGCGGGCCAGCACCTGCGCCCGCTTGGCGAGCGAGCCGTCGAGCGCCGCCGCGCGGCGCAGCGCGTCCATCAGCAGTGGTGCCGCGGCGCGCTTCACGGCGGGATGCGTGCTGTCGAACACGGCGATGCCGTGCGGGGCAAGCAGCTCGGCGAGCGCCGTGGCGAACGCCGACCCCATCGTGGCATCGGGCGTGTAGTGGCGGGCGAGCCATTCGAGTGTCCAGTCGCGGAACTCCGAGGGCGCGAGGTCGCGCGCCAGCGCATCGAGCGCCTGCGACACCGCCGCGCCGAGCGGCTCGCGGTACATCGGCGTGAGCGGCGCTTCCGCCGGGCGCGGCGGGAGCGCGGCGCCGGTTACCGACCCGTCGGGCGCCAGCCACTCGGCGTGAGCCGCCTCGGCGAAGTCGTGGTCGTCGCCGGCGGCCCAGAAGACCGGGGCGACGGGCCGCCCCCACCGCTCTTCAAGCGTTCGCGCGAGCGCCGCGGTCGACAGCGCCTTGTGGACCGTGTAGAGCGGGCCGGAAAAGAGCGCGGGTTGCTGGCCCGTGGTGACGAGCAGGAGATCCGGGGTCGCCAGACGGGCGAGCAGCGCGTCGTTGCCGGGCACTCGCATGAAGGCGGGCAGCAATTCGCGCGGCACGCCGCCCGAACGGGTCCCGCCCGCGCGTGCCGGCGCATCCACGAGGGCGGCGAGCGAGTCCACGCCTGACGGAGAAATCGGTGAGGGGACGAGACGCGGGATCATCGGGCCGGTCCATCCGCGCCATCGCCCGAGACGCCGTCCGCGGCGTTGAGCCCCGATTCCTCGATCTGCCCCATCAGCACCGTCCGTGGGGCGCCGTCGCTGAGGGGCGCGCCCGCGTAGTCACCGAAGCGGTGGCGGATGGCGAGCCCGGCGCGCTGCAGCATTGCTTCGAGCTCCGCGGGCGAAAAGAGGCGCACCCGCTCGACGAACCGGCGTCCGTCCGGCGTGCGGATCGTCTTGCAGACGAAGCGGCCATCCTCCGACAACCGCCGGTCCGCCTCCGCGCCGTGGGGCGCGCCGGTCGTGTGGCGCTCGGCCAGGCGCGCGCGCACCGCCGACGCGTTGAGATAGTCGAGGACGAACCAGCCGCCGCGACGGACCGTCCGCACCATCGCGGCGAGCGCCCGCGCGTGCTCGTCGTCACCTTCGAAGTACCCGAAGCTGGTGAAGAGATTTACGGTGAGATCGGTGCTCCTCGCCCGGATCGGAAGCCAGCGCATGTCGGCGCGCACGAGCGACGCGTCGGTCACCTCGCGCGCCCGCCGAAGCAGGCTGGCCGAGAGGTCGAGCCCGATGGGCCGCGCGCCCGCCAGCTCGAGGGCGCGCGCGTGGCGTCCCGCGCCACAGGCCACGTCGAGCGTGCGCCATCCATCGCGCCACGGCAGCGTCCGCCGGATGAGCCCGACGACGCGCTCGGCGTCGGCGTCGTCGCGGTGGGGATAGAGCTGGAGGTACTCTTCGCCAAACCACTCCTCGAACCACTCGGCCATGGATCTCCCGCGCGCCGACGGATCAGGCCGTCGACGGCTTGTGGTACGGCGTGCCCGCCAGGATCGTGAACGCCCGATAGAGCTGCTCGCATACGACGACGCGCGCCAGCTCGTGTGGCAAAGTAAGCGGGCCCAGACTCCACCGCGCCTGCGCCCGCTCGAGTACGTCCTGAGCCAGCCCCTCTGAGCCACCGATGGCAAAGGCCACCGGCCCGGCCGCTCGCCGCCACTTCCCGACCTCCTGGGCAAGTTCCGCGCTGCTCCACCCGCGTCCCTCGCGCGTGAGCGCCACGAGCGTCGCCCCGTCCGGCGTCCGAGCGAGCAGCGCCTCCGCTTCCCGAGCCCGTCCTGCCGCCGCCGGCAGCCTGCTCGCTTCCCGCACCTCGTACTCGGTGACACGGGAGTATCGGCGAATGCGCGTGAGATAGTCGTCGCATGCGGAGCGAAAGGCCGGGCGCAGGCGCCCTACCGTGAGCAGGAAAAGCTCCATGCGATCAGGTCAGGTGAAAGGTGGGAAGGTAGGCGGGAGAGGCGGTAAGGACGGCACAGGCGGTAAAGGCTCGGCCGGCGCAGGTCCTTACCGCCCGTACCGTCGCCCCGCCTTTACCGCCTCACCCGACCGCCTCCTCACGCATACATCCCTCTTAGCCTGTGTACCGCCGCCACTCGTTCTATCCCCACCATGTACGCCCCGATCCGCAGATTCGTCCCGTGGCGCGCGGCCATGCCGGCGACTTCGTCGAAGGACTCCACCATGATTCGCTCGAGGCGCTGGTTCACCGTGTCCTCGTCCCAGAAGTAACCGCCGCGATCCTGCACCCACTCGAAGTAGCTCACTGTGACGCCACCCGCGTTGGCCAGGATGTCGGGGATCACGAAGACGCCCTTCTCGTCCAGGATCCGGTCGGCGTTGGCCGTGGTCGGCCCGTTGGCCCCCTCGCAGATGATCCGCGCCTTGATGTCGCGCGCGTTGTGGCGGGTGATCACGTTCTCCAGCGCGGCGGGCACCAGAACGTCACAATCGCAGGTGAGGAGATCGGCATTGCTAATCCGTTCGGCGTTCAGGTAGTCCTTGAGCGGTTTGCCCTGGCGGACGTGCTGCACCAGCTCCCGCACCTTGAGCCCCTTGGCGTTGTAGAGGCCGCCGTTCTTGTCGCTCACGGCGACCACCCGCATCCCCGCGTCTTCCATGAGCTGGGCCGCGGTCGACCCGACGTTGCCGAACCCCTGCACTGCCACCCGGGTCCCCTCGATCGGCAGGTTGTGCCGCTTGAGCGCCTCGCGGGTCACGATCATGCAGCCGCGGCCCGTGGCCTCACGACGCCCGAGCGAGCCGCCCATGGCCACCGGCTTGCCGGTGACGACCGACGTCACCGTGTGCCGCTTGTGCATCGAGTACGTGTCCATGATCCATGCCATCACCCGCTCGTTGGTGTTCACGTCGGGGGCGGGGACATCGGAATCGGGGCCGAGCACCTCGATGATGGCCGCGGTGTAGCGGCGAGTCACCCGCTCGAGCTCCGAGATGCTGAGGCTCGTCGGGTCGCACACCACGCCGCCCTTGGAGCCGCCGAAGGGAATGTTGACCACCGCGCACTTCCACGTCATCCACGCCGCGAGCGCCTTCACCTCGTCGAGCGTCACGGCCAGGTCGAACCGGATGCCGCCCTTGGCCGGCCCGCGCGCCGTGTTGTAGAGGACCCGGTACCCGGTGTATACGTCCACCTCGCCGTTGTCCTTCAGGAGCGGGATGGACACGATGATCTGCTTCTCCGGGCTCCGGAGCACCTTGTAGAGTCCCGGGTCGAGGCTCAACCGCTCGGCCGCGTAGTCGAAGCGCGACATCATCGCCTCGAACGGATTCTCCTCGTTGAGAAAGGTGTCCTTGTCGGGACGGATGATCGGGGTGCTCGGCGGAATGACGGTGCTCATGTGATCTCCGGTCGACTCCGCGGGTGCGGGGTAATGGTGAGGATCAGAGCCGTTCGACGGGTGTGATGACGGCGTCGAGCGCCGCGACGATGTCGCTCGCGCCCTGCTCCCACTCGAGCGCCAGCACGGCGACCAGCGGCTCGGCCACCCGGTTGGGCCAACGGTCGCGCAGCCGGGCGGCATCCCGCTCGGTGATGACGACGTGGTCCGCGCGGCGGGTCGCATGGGCCAGCCAGGCCACGTCCTCGTCGCGAAAGTCGGGTGCGCCGCGCCAGGTGGCCACCTGGACCGCCGCACCCGTCGCCTTGGCCTGCGCGACGAAGGCGTCCGGGTCGGCCGAGCGGGTCGCGGCCACGACGCGCTTACCGGCAAGGAAGGCGGCCGGGTGGCTGGCGCCGCTCACCAATCCTTCGAGGTGATCCATCGCGAGCCGCGCCACGGCCACCGGCCCCGGCACCCGCCTCGCGACATCCCGCGCGGCGGCTTCCGCTGCCTCGCGCGGAGCGCGCTTCCGGGTTATGACCGCGGCATCAGCGCGCGCCAGCGCTGCCCAGCCCTCGCGCCAGGGGCCGGCCGGCAGTCCCCAGCGTACTGCGTGCGCCGTCTCAGCGCTCACGACGGCGAGGTTGAGATCGCGCCGGACGTCGAGCCGCTGGTAGGCATCGTCGAGGACGAGGACCTCGGCTCCGCCAGCGAGGGCCCGGTCGGCGCAGGTCGGGAGATCGCGGTCGGCGACGATGAGCGCCGACGGCGCACGATGCTGTCTGAGCGCAACCTCGTCATCTGCCGCGCCCGGCACCAGGATGGCGGGCTTGCACCCGCGCGCGGCATAATGCGCGGCCACCCAGCTCGCGACCGCCATCTTTCCCGAGGCGCCCAGGGTGAGATTGCCGACGCCCACCGACGGGAGTGGCAGATCGCGCACCGGCCGCCATCCGCGGGCGTAGGCTTGGGCCCGCGCCGCCATCGCGCCGCGCCAGAGGCCCGACGCCGGGATCAGCGCGAGCCTCACAAGCCGCGCCTCCGGCCGCCGGCTGGTCCATAGCCAGCGGAGCATCCGGTGCGCCTCACCGCGCCGCGCCACCGGGATGTCCCGAGCTCGGCCGGGCAGCGGTCGGCCGATCTGCCACTTGCGCAAGAATCTCCGCCTCGGCCGCGCGCTGGCCGTCCACCGAGGCGGTGCCCTTCATGCGGCAGGTGCCGCCCCGCGCCTGGAGCACCTCGACCTCGAGTCGCAGCTGGTCGCCGGGGCGCACAGGCCGCCGAAACCGGACGCCATCCAGCCCGGCCAGGTAAACCGCCTTCGTGTCCGGCCGCTCCATGCTGCCCAGCATGAGGCAGCCACCCACCTGCGCCATGGCCTCGACGATGAGGACCCCGGGCATGATCGGGTTACCGGGAAAATGGCCCTGGAAGAAGGGCTCGTTGAACGTGACGTTCTTGAGCCCCACGATGCGCGTGGTGCCCTCGACGCTGACGATCCGGTCGACGAGCAGAAGCGGGTAGCGGTGCGGCAGCACCGTGAGAATCCGCTCGATGTCCATCGTCATCGCGTCGGCCTCATCGCGTCGGCTCTCCTTGTGGCAATGGGGCGGCCGCCCCTCCGTCCGGCGACCGCCCCATGATGCTGTCCGTCTTCCGCTCCCGCTATTTCGAGGATTGGAGCTGATCCAGCACGCGCTGCGTGAGATCGAGGGATTTGTCACCCGTTACGATGCCGTTGCCCGGCGCGCTCACGTCGAAGATGATCGCGTAATTGCCCGCCGCACGGATGCCCTCGATGACGCTGTTCACCCGGGCCTGGATCGGGTCGAGCAGCTCGCGCTCCCGCTTGGCCGCCGTCTGCTGCAGCTCCTGGTTGCGCTGCTGCAGCTTCTCCTGCTCGGCCTCCAGGTCCTTCCGCTTGGCAGTGCGCTGGCTCGGATTCATCACGGCCGACTGCGCCTCGAAGTCCTGCGCCGCGGAATCCAGATTCGCCTGCAGCTTCTGCAGCTCGGCCCGGTATCCGTCGAGCTCCTTGGAGAACGTCGACTCGGCCTTGGCGTAGCCGGGCGACTGCTTAAGGATCGCCTGGATGTTGACGAACCCGATCCGCGTGCTCTCGCCGCCGGCGGCGGGCGTCGCCGCGGCCTTCTGCGGTGCCGGCTTGGCGGGGCGCTGCTGCGCGGTGGCGGTGCTGGCGGACCCGGCGACCAGCGCGACCGCGAGCCCTGCCCAGGTCGCTCGGACGGCAAGCATCATTCTCGACTCCAAGAGGTGAGGGTGCGTACTGCGCGCTGCATCCGGCCGCATCGGGTCCGGCTCAGAAGAAGTTCCCGAGCCGGAAGTGAAGCTCCCATCCCGGCGCCGGCTTGCCCGACTGGTCCGTCTTGTCGAAACCGTATCCTATATCGATCCCGAGCGGCCCGAGGGGCGACACGACGGCCGCGCCGAACCCGGCGCCGCGGAAGAGCCGCGTGGGGTCGTACTGGCGCGGCGTGCGGTACACGTTGCCCGCGTCCAGGAACGTGTTGACGTACAGCGCGCCGCTGATGCGGGCGCCCGCCTCCACCGTAAACGCCGCATACGACTTGCCGAACGCATTGACGCTCGCCGTGCCGGAGTTGGCGTTCGGGTCATAGCCGTCCGGCGTGATCGAAAACTCGTTGTATCCCCTGAGCGGAATGCCGAACTGGACACCGCCCATGGAATATAGCTCCGTAAAGAAAGGCCCGGCGTCCCCGAAGATGAACCCCGACTTGGCGGTCAGCCCGAGGACGAATTGCACGCCCTGGCCGAGCTGGCCGTTGCCACCGAGCGTGCCGAGCGGCGCGTACCAGCGGCCCTCAAGATCGAGTTTGCGGTAGTTGCCCGTGCCCCCCAGCACGCCGCCATTGAGCTCGCCGCCCACGTTGAAGTAGGTGCCCGCCGTGGGGAACGGCAGCCCGATCCGGGTGTCCCGGAGCACGCTCATGCCGAGCGTGGAACGCGTGCAGTTGTTGCACGAGAAGCGCGCGCGCAGATCTTCCGACCCCTCGTCGAACTTGATCCGCTGGATACCATACGAGGCGAACACCCGGGTATACCGAGAGCCGAAGAACGGAATGCCGAGCTGCAGGTTGGCACCGATCTGCTTGCGGCGCCCGAGGTCGCCGATGATGAACGTCTGGCGGGAGTCGAACACCGAGAGGGTGCCCGAGACCCGCGAGGCGCGGATGGACGGGTCGGTGTAGCTCAGGTTGAAGTCGTTGATGTTCGCGCCGAATTGCCACTGAAGGCGGGCGCGCTTGCCCTTGCCGAAGAGATTCGGCTCCTCCAGGCCCAGAAAGCCGCCCACCCCGGTGCCCTGCCCGAGCGAGGCACCGAAGTTGATGTTGCCGGTGCGCTTCTCCTCGACCCGGAAGACGATGTCGACGTCGACGCCGTTGCCCGCCGGCTTCACGTCGGGCGCCGGCAGCGGCTGCTGGAAGAAGTTGAGGTTGCTGATGTTCTGATAGGAGCGGATCAGCAGCTCGCGATTGAACAGGTCGCCCGGCAGGAGGACGATTGCCTCGCGGATGATCCGCTCGTGGGTCACATCGTTGCCGACGATGTCGATCTTGTTGATCGTCGCCGGTTGCCCCTCCTGGATCTGCCATGCCAGGTCGAGCGTCGGCTGCCCGTCGGAGCCCGTGCGCCGCGTCTCGGTCGGGACGATGTGGGCGTAGATGTAGCCGTTGTTGGCGTAGAGGTCCTGCAGGCGCTGGGTCGCATCGTCCCACGCGGTGCGGTCGAACGGCTCGCCGGCGGCAAAGGGGTAGTAGACCTTCAACTCCTCGCTCGAGAAGCGGCGATTACCCTGGACGTCGAACGTCCCCACCTGGAAGCGCTGGCCTTCGTCGACCTTCACGTGGAGCACGGCCTTGCCGGTTGTCGTGTCCGGCACCAGCGAGTCACCCAGCGCCTGGAAGTCGATGTAGCCGTGCTCGGCGTACCAGCGGGGCAGCCGGTCGCGCAGATCTTCGTCGAGCTTTCGCTCGCTGTACTCGCCCTTGCGGAACCACCAGAAGCCCTCGGGTCGGGTCGCCATATGCTTCACCACCTGCCCGTCCGAGAACGCGCGATTGCCGTCGATCTGCACCTCACTCACCGCCACGCGCCGCCCCTCGGCGACGTCGAATACCACGCGCACGTGCCCCGAATCCTGCGCCAGGGTTTCGACCTTGACCTGCGCGGCGTAGTAGCCCTGGCGCTTGTAGAGCGAATCGATCGCCGCGCGCGAGCGCTCCACCGCCGCACGGTCGAGCGGCCCGCCGGCTCCGATGCGCACCTGGTCACGCACGTTGTTCTCGGGAAGCCGCTCGACGCCTTTGAGCGACCACCCGTCAAGGAGCGGCCGCTCCTTGACCCGAATGGCGAGCACCAGCTTCCCGCCGACGTTGTGCTGCTCCACCGTCACGTCGTCGAACTGCCCGGTGCCGAAGATCGCGGTGATGGCGCGCTGGATGTCGCGGTAGTTGGGCCGCTGGTGAACGGCGAGCCCCGAGTTGGAGATGATCTGGGCATCGCTCACGCGCGCATTGCCCTCGACGGCGATGCTGTCGATGGGCGGGGGCGCCTGCGCTGGAACCTGTGCGGGGAGGGAAGCCGCCCTGCCCAAACCGAGAGCCAGGACGGCGAGCGCGAAGGAACGAAGCCGCATCAATGCTCGAAAGAAGGAGGTGGCGCCGCAGCGCGGAGCGGCGCCGCTGACCGGTCCGGTCGCCGGTCCGCCTACGCCTGCGTGCCGCTCAGGGCGCGGAAGACGAGCCGGTCGCCTTCGGCCGCCACGTCGACCTCGATCTCCTCGCCGCGGCCGAACTCGCCAAGCAGGATCTTCTCGCTCAGCGGGTCCTCGATGTAGCGCTGGATGGCCCGCTTGAGCGGGCGCGCGCCATAGTTCGCATCGTAGCCCTTGCTCACCAGGAATTCGATCGCCGCGGGCGTGAGCTTCACTTCGTCGCCGATCCGGCGCTGCACGTCCTTGAGCAGGATCCCGACGATCTGCGAGATGTGGTCCTTGTCGAGCGGATGGAACACGATGACGTCGTCCAGCCGGTTCAGGAACTCCGGGTTGAACACCTTGTTCATCTCGTCCTTGATCCGCTCCTGCATCTTCTCGAAGTTCGTCTTCGTATCCGCCTGGTGGAAGCCGAGCGACTTGCCCGACATGATGTCCCGCGCGCCGACGTTCGAGGTCATGATCACGACCGTGTTCTTGAAGTCGATCACCCGGCCGTAGTTGTCGGTGAGGTGACCTTCGTCGAGCACCTGGAGCAGGATGTTGAAGACGTCCGGGTGCGCCTTCTCGATCTCGTCCAGTAGGACGACCGAGTAGGGCTTCCGTCGCACGGCCTTGGTGAGCGTGCCCGATTCCTCGTAGCCCACGTAACCAGGAGGCGCGCCGATGAGCCGGCTCACCGAGAACTTCTCCATGTACTCGCTCATGTCGACCCGGATGAGGGCCGAGGCATCGGCAAAGAGGAAGCGCGCCAGTGCCCGCGCGAGCTCGGTCTTGCCGACGCCCGTGGGCCCGGAGAACACGAACGACCCGATCGGCCGGTTGGGGTCCTTGAGGCCTGCGCGGCTCCGCCGAATGGCACGGGAGACCGCCTTGATCGCCTCGTCCTGGCCCACCACCGACGCGTGGATTTCGTCCTCCATCCGGAGCAGCCGTGATGCCTCGGCCTCCTGCAGGCGGGTGACCGGAATCCCGGTCCAGCGGGAGACGATGAAGGCGATGGCCTCCTCGTCGATGATCGGCCGGCGGGTCTGCCGGTCACGCTCCCACTCCTCCTGCTTGAGCCGGATCTGGTTCTGCAACTCGCGCTCCTGGTCGCGGAGCGAGGCGGCGCGCTCGAAGTTCTGGTCGCGCACCGCTTCTTCCTTCTGCACGTTCACCTGCTCGAGCTGCGCCTTGAGGTCCGCCACTTCGGCGGGCGGCACCTGCGAGGCGAGCCGCGCCCGGGCGCCGGCCTCGTCGATCACATCGATCGCCTTGTCCGGCAGGAACCGGTCGGTGATGTACCGGTCGGACAGCTCGGCCGAGGCCTTGAGCGTGTCGTCGGGAATCGAAACGCGGTGGTGATCCTCGTACTTCTTGCGAAGGCCCTTCAGGATCTCCACGGTTTCTTCGACCGTGGGCGGGTCCACCACGACGGTCTGGAAGCGGCGCTCCAGTGCGCCGTCCTTCTCGATGTACTTCCGGTATTCGTTCAGCGTGGAGGCGCCGACGCACTGCAGCTCCCCGCGCGCGAGCGCGGGCTTGAGCATGTTGGAGGCGTCGATGGCCCCTTCGGCCGCGCCGGCACCCACCAGCGTGTGCAGCTCGTCGATAAAGAGGATGATCTGCTTGTTCTGGGCGATCTCGTTCATGACCGCCTTGAGCCGCTCCTCGAACTGGCCGCGGTACTTGGTGCCCGCAATGACGGCCGCCATGTCGAGCGAGAGCACCCGATGGTCGCGCAGCACGTCGGGGCAGAGTCCGTTGGCAATGAGGAGGGCGAGGCCCTCGACGATGGCCGTCTTGCCCACGCCCGGCTCGCCGATCAGCACGGGGTTGTTCTTCTTCCGCCGCGCCAGGATCTCCATGACGCGCTCGATCTCCTTACCCCGCCCGATGGTCGGGTCGAGCTGCCCCTCGGCCGCGAGCTGTGTGAGGTCGCGGCAGAAGTGGTCGAGCGCCGGCGTCTTGGACTTCTTCTCGGACTTGGGCGCCGAGCTGGGCGCGGGCGTAGTGCCCGAGCCGCCGGCCGATGCCTGTGGCATGTCGCTGCCCAAGAGCCTGAGCGTCTCGGCCCGCGACTGCTCCAGGTTCACGCCCGCGTCGGTCAGAACCTGTGCCGCGATGCCCTTCTCCTCCCGGAGAAGCCCGAGTAGGAGATGCTCGGTGCCCACGTAGGAGTGGTTGAGCTCCCGCGCCTCCGTCATCGCCAGCTCGAGGACTTTCTTGGCGCGCGAGGTGTACGGCAGGTCGGGCCCGGCGGCGGCGGCCGCCTTTCCCTTCTTGACTGTCTCCTCGATCTTCTGCTGGATTTCCTCCAGGTCCACGTTCAGGTTGGTGAGCACCGCCGCGGCCACGCCCTCACCCTCGCGGATGAGGCCGAGCAGGATGTGCTCCGTCCCCACGTACTCGTGGTGCAGGCGAGCCGCCTCTTCGCGGGCCATCTGCAGGACCTTGCGGACACGATCAGTAAAATTGTACCCGTTCATCGCGACACCTGCGTTCTGCATTCTTGGCCACGGCCGCCTACCCGCGCCGGCCGACTTCCTCTTCAAGCATCCGCCGCACGTATTGGGCCCGCCGAATCGGGATCTCCGCGTCGGCGGCCGGCCCGGCTCCCGAGCCCTGCCCCGCCGCGAGGTGCGCCGGCTGCGTGTAGACCAGCAGCTTGTTCAGCGTGTACATCCCAACGCCCGGGATCAGCCCCATCCCCACGCCGAGCCGGACCCCGCTCAGCAGGTTCATCGCCTCCTCGAAGGAGAGCGACCGCGCGTAGCGCAACAAACCGTACGCGCGCCAGACCTTGTCTTCGATGATGGCCGGCGCGTCCCGGACCAGCACCTGCCGCGCCTGCTCTTCGTAGTCGATGACCTGGCGCACCATCTTACCCAGGTGATCGAGCAATTCCGACTCGGACTTGCCGAGCGTGGTCTGGTTGGAGAGCTGGAAGAAGTTGCCGACGACTTCGCTCCCCTCGCCGTACAGCCCGCGGAAGGTGAGGCCCACCTGTGCCAGCCCTTGGAGAACCTTCGAGATCTCCTTGGTGAGCACCAGCCCCGGCAGGTGGATCAGCACCGATGCACGGAGCCCCGTCCCGACGTTCGTGGGGCAAGAGGTAAGGTAACCAAACTCAGAGTGGAATGCGAAGGGAAGTCGTTGTCCCAACTCCGCGTCGAGCCGTTCCACTTCGGCGTACGCGGCATCGAGCGCGAAGCCCGAATGCAGACCCTGGAGCCTCAGGTGATCTTCCTCGTTCACCATCACGCCGATGCGGTCCTGAACGAGGAGCGAGGCTCCGCTCCGCACCCGCCCATCGGCCTCGAGGCCCGCCAATTCCTTGCTGACGAGGTGCCGCTCGTGCAGGAGCTGCCGGTCGGTGCGTTCCAATCGGTCGAGGCGGAAGAGCGCCGCGCGCCGGAGCAGCACCGTCTCTCGCGCTGCCCGCTGTATCGTGTCGAGGATGCGCTCGCGGTCGGTTTCGCTGCTTCGCGTCTGGAAGACGTTGCCCGCCAGATTCCGCGCCAGCCGCACCCTGGTCGAGAGCACCAGGTTGTTGAGCGGCCCGCTTGCGTCGAGCCACCCGACGCCGCCGTCGGTGAGCAGGCTCAGATCGATCACTCGGCCACCCGCCTCACTCGGCCACCCGCCTCACTCGGCCACCCGCAGCCGGTCGCGAAGCTCGGCTGCCAGCTCGAAGTTCTCGGTTTCGATTGCAAGGCGGAGCTGTTCCCTCAGCTCGGCCTCGTGCCGCCCCGGCTCCGCCGGCGCACCGCGTTCCGCGTACCGCTCGCCCATGTGCACCGTCGAGCCGTGCAGCCGGCGAAGCAGGTCGCGCAGCGGAGCCTCGAAGCTCCGGTAACAGTCGGCGCAGCCCAACCGGCCCGTCTCGCGGAAATCCTGCAACGTGGCGCCGCAGCGGCTGCACGCCATGCGGTCGGCGCCGCTCAGACCGGCGAGCTTGTCGGGCTGGCCCTTTCCCATGCTCGCGGCCACGAGCTTCGCAAAGGGGTTCTGCTCCACCGACCCCGCGCTCTCGATGCCCTTCTCCGCCGCGCAGCGCTCGCACAGGTGGACTGTGGTCATTTCGCCGCCTACCGCTTGGGTGAGATGGACGGCGGCCTCGCGCTCGTGGCACTGGTCGCAGGTCATGACGGCATCGACTCCACGCCCGGCATCGGCACCAGCCGCCCGTTCTCCAGAGTGAGAATCCGGTCTGCTCTCGCGGCCAGGAGCCGGTTGTGGGTGACCACGACGAGGGCGGTCTCGAACTGGCGCGCGAGATTGGCGAACAGCTCGTGCAGCATCTCGCTGTGCCCGAAGTCGAGGTTGCCCGACGGCTCGTCCGCCAGCACCACCACCGGATCGGTCGCGAGCGCGCGCGCCACGGCGGTCCGCTGCTGCTCGCCGCCCGAGAGCGCCGTCGGCCGGTGCGACATCCGCCCCGCGAGCCCCACCGCCGCGAGCAGCTCCTCGGCCTTGGAGCGCGCCGCCGCATCGGACGCGCCGGCGATGAGCAGGGGCAGCATGACGTTTTCCAACGCGGTGAACTCCCGCAGCAGGTGATGAAACTGAAAGACGAACCCAAGCCGCCGGTTGCGCACCTGCGCGAGCGCCGGTGGCGCGAGCTCGGCGTATGACTGGCCCTCGAGCCTTACCGTGCCCGAGGTCGGCCGGTCGAGCGCGCCCAGAAGGTGGAGCAGCGTGCTCTTGCCGCTGCCGCTCGCCCCCATGATGGCGACAAACTCGCCCCGGGCGACCGCGAGGTCGGTGCCGGCGAGCACCTCGATCAGGCTCCCGTCCCCCCCGCGATAAACCTTCCTGAGCGCGTTCGCCTCCAGAATCGGCACACTCACCTCCGCCGCTCACTCATGCCGGATGGCTTCGACCGGTGTGAGCCGCGCCGCCGAGAGCGACGGGTACACCGTCGCGAGCACGGCGATCGCGATGCTCGCGGCCACCACAACCAGTACGTCTCGCAGCTCGACATGGACCGGCAGGTGATCGATGAAGTACACCGCGGGGTTGATCTTGATCCAGCCGGAGCGGTCCACCAGGTAGGAAACCGCGAGGCCGCTGACGAGGCCGAGGCTGGTGCCGACCAGCCCGATGATGGCGCCCTGTGCGAGGAAGATCCGTGCGACCGCCGGCGCCGTGAGGCCCATCGCCTGGAGGATGCCTATCTCACGCGTCTTGTCCGCCACCACCATCGTAAGGGTCCCGACGATGTTGAACGCCGCGACCACCATAATGAAGAAGATAATCAGGCCCATCGCGAGCTTCTCGAGCTGGAGAGCGCTGAAGAGGCTCGCGTTCTGGTCCTGCCAGTCGAGCGTGCGATAGGGATACCCGAGCCGCTGCTCGATCCTCGCGCCCACCACCGGGGCCAGGTCGGGATCGGTCACCCGCACGGCAATCCCCGACACCGCGTCACCCAATCCGGTGAACTTCTGCGCCATGGTCCGCGACATTACGACGAACTGGTTGTCGTACTGGAACATGCCGGTGTCGAACAGCCCGGTCACCTCGAACTTCCAGAACTTGGGCACGGCGACGCCGAGCGCGGGATTGATCTTGGCCTCGGTGACCGGCGCCAGCGTCACCACATCGCCAGGATAGACCGAGAGCCGGCTCGCGAGCCGGGCGCCGAGGAGCAGCGCGCCATCCACGTCTTTGCGGGTCGGCTTGAAGGAGAGATCGCCCTTGGTGATCGACTGAGGGAAGGATGTGACCGACTTCGTGCCGGTGTCTGGCTCGAAGCCCAGCACGTTGACGGCCTCGCCGTAGTCGTGGCCCGCCGTGATTCCGGCCTGGCTGATCACCTCGGGCTCCGCCGCGACCACGCCCGGCACCTTCCGCACCTCGGCGAGCACATGCTGCCAGTCGTCCAGCCGGAGCCCCGCGCCGAACGTGAGCACCCGGAGGTGCGGGCTTCCCACCAGGATGCGCTCGCGCAGATCGTCGCGCAGACCGTTCATGACGCCGAGCACCACCGTGAGCGCCAGCACGCCGACGGCGACACCGCCGATGGAGATGACCGTGCTGAGCGATGCCGTACGCGAGCCCCGGCGAGAGCGGAGGTAGCGCCCCGCAATCCGGCGCTCGAGCCGCGAGGGCCAGCGCAGGACGGCCCGGAGCTCGGGCGTGCCCGTCACCGGCGGTCTTTCGCCGGGCACTCGATCGGTGGGCTGCAGCGTCATCGGTTTGCCAGCTCGCTTACGTCTCCGGCCGCATCGCGGGAAAGAGGGTCACGTCGCGGATGGACGGTTCGCCGGTGAGGAGCATCACCAGCCGGTCCACCCCGATGCCGACGCCGCCCGCCGGCGGCATCCCGTACTCGAGCGCACGGATGTAGTCGGCGTCGTATTGCTGCGCATCGTGGTCGCCGGCGGCACGCTGGCGGGCCTGATCCGCGAACCGGGCGCGCTGGTCGTCGGGATCGTTGAGCTCGCTGAACGCATTGGCCAGCTCCACGCCGCGCACGAACAACTCGAACCGCTCGGTAAGCGCCGGGTCCGTCCGGTGCACCCGCGCGAGCGGCGAGAGCGCCTTCGGGTAGTCTACCACGAACGTCGGCTGCACGAGCGTCGGCTCGAGCCACACCTTGAACACCTCGTCATACAACTTGCCGCCGGAAAATCCCGCCGCGGTGTCGGGCGGCACGCCAGCGTCCACCAGGAGCTTTCTGAGCGCGGCCTCGGGGGCGGTTCGGATGTCCACCCCGGTGCGCGCCGCGAGCCCCGAAACGAACTCCACCCGTGGCCAAGGCGGCGTGAAGTCGAGCATCACTCCCTCCCGCTCGATCGTGCGGGTGCCCAGGCAATGCTCGACGACCCCCGAGATCATCGCCTCGACCAGCGCCATCATGTCCCGGTAATCGGCGTATGCCTGATACAACTCGAGCATCGTGAACTCGGGGTTGTGCGTCCGGTCC
Organism: Gemmatimonadales bacterium; assembly: GCA_036279355.1. Lineage (NCBI taxonomy): Bacteria > Pseudomonadati > Gemmatimonadota > Gemmatimonadia > Gemmatimonadales > Gemmatimonadales bacterium. The sequence continues at coordinate 16,247 of DASUJH010000007.1, read as the reverse complement.
ATCCCCTCGTTGCGGAAGTCGTGTCCGATCTCGTAGACCCGCTCGAACCCGCCCACCAGGAGCCGCTTGAGGTAGAGCTCGTCGGCGATGCGGAGAAAGAGCGGCTGGTCGAGCGCGTTGTGGTGCGTGACGAACGGCTGCGCCGCTGCGCCGCCGTAGAGCGGCTGGAGCACGGGCGTCTCGACTTCGAGAAACCCGCGCTCGTCGAGAAACCGCCGGAGATATGCGATGGCCCGGGCGCGCAGCCGGAACACCTCACGCACCTCGGCGTGTACGGCGAGATCCGCATAGCGCTGGCGATACCGCACCTCGGGGTCGGCCAGGCCACCGAATGTCGTCGCCTCGTCGCCTTCGCCCACGGTCTTGCCGCGCGGCAGCGGCCGCAGCGACTTGGCAAGCAGCTCGAGGGCCTCGACCCGCACCGTAATTTCGCCCATGCGAGTGCGGAAGAGGCGGCCGCGTACCCCGACGTGGTCATCGAGGTCGAGCAGTGTCACCAGCTCGTATGCGTCGCCCAGTGCGTCACGCCGAAAGTAGATCTGGATCTGCCCTGCGGCGTCCTCCAGGTGCGCAAACGCCGTCTTGCCCTGCGAGCGGAGCGACACGATGCGCCCGGCGACGGCCACCTCCGGCCCGTTGTCGCCCATCGCGTCCTGATAAGCCGCCCGCGCCTCGGCCGTCGTGTGCGTGCGCTCGAACCGGTATGCAAACGCGGGAATGCCGCGGCGGTCCAGCTCGGCCATCCGCTCGCGGCGCGCGGCCTCGATGTAGCTGCGCTCTTCGGTGGCGCTCACGCCGCGCGGCCTCCGAAGCGCCTGAGATAAGCCTGAATGAACTCGTCGAGGTCGCCGTCCATCACCCGCTGCACGTCAGCGACCTTCACCTCCGTCCGGTGGTCGTTCACCATCGTATAGGGCTGGAAGACGTAGGAGCGGATCTGGTTGCCCCAGGAGATGTCCGCCTTGGTGGCCTCCAGCTTGGCGCGCTCCGCCTCCTGCTCTTCGAGCTTGCGCTGATAGAGGGCGGCGCGCAGCATCTTCATCGCGGTGTCCTTGTTCTTGAACTGGCTGCGCTCCTGCTGACAGGAGACGACGACGCCCGTCGGAATGTGGGTGAGCCGCACGGCCGAGCTGGTTTTGTTGACGTGCTGCCCACCGGCGCCCGAGGCGCGGAAGACATCCATTTTGATGTCTTCCTCGCGCAGATCGATCTCGATCGTGTCGTCCACCTCCGGATAGACGAACACCGACGCGAAGGACGTGTGGCGCCGGGCCTGGGAGTCGTACGGGGAGATGCGCACCAGCCGGTGCACGCCCTTCTCCGCCTTGAGATAGCCGTACGCGTACTGGCCCTTGATCTCGATCGATGCCGCCTTGATGCCCGCCTCTTCGCCGGGGACCAGGTCGAGGATCGTCACCTCGAATCCGCGCCGCTCCGCCCAGCGCACGTACATCCGCATCAGCATCTCGGCCCAGTCCTGCGACTCGGTGCCGCCCGCGCCGGGATGGATCGTGAGCAGTGCGTCGCGCTCGTCTTCGGCGCCCTGCAACATCGCCTGGAGCTCGAACGCCTCCACGCCACGCTCCAGCTCCTCCGCTTCGCGGGTGAGCTCGGCCGAGAGCCCGAGGTCCGGCTCCGCCTTCAACAGCTCGGCCATTTCGCGCGCGGACACGAGCCTCGCATGCAGTGTCTCGTAGGGGCCGGTCCATCCCTTGAGTTGCTTGAGCTCCTGCACAGCGGCGCGGGCCGTTTCGGGGTTGCTCCAGAAGCCCGGTTCCGACTGCCGAGCTTCGAGCGCCGAGAGCCGCGCCGCCTTGCCCGTCAGGTCAAAGAAAGTCTCGCAGCTCGGCGACGCGACGCTCCAGTTCGGCCAGATGCTCGGCGAGATCCGACATGGGCAGGGCTCCAGGGTGGTGACAATGCGAGTGAGCCGCTCGACCGCCCGCGGGCGGACGAACGGCTCCGAACGCTCGAATATACCCCGTTCGCGCGGGGGCTAGAAGAGTTGCCGCCCGTCCGCCAGGATGTCGTTCAGCGCCTCCCGGAAGAAGACCGTCGTCTCCGCGATCTCCTGCCCCACCTGTTCGGTGTATTCGTCCCAGCTCTTGCGGATTTCGTCGTTGAACAATTCGCGAAGGTTGCCGTCGCGGAGGCCCTGCTGCCGCTTGCCCGGATGGTAGACCACCATGTCGGAGATGAGCGCGCGTGCGAGGCGCCGTGCCTTGGACGACGGGTCTTGGGAAAGGAACGGGTTGATGGGCCGGGGCGACGGCGGGGCCGTTGCGGTCGCGGGTGAGGCTGGCGCTGCAGGCGCGGCGGCCGGCATGGCCGTGGCGAGCGCGGCGGACGCCTGGGGCGCTGACGGCACGGGCCGCGGTGGCGTGATCACGTGCGTGCCGATGCTCGGCGCCGCCGCGGCCACCGCGGGGATGGCGGGCCTGGGTGCGGCCCGCGGCACCGCCGGCGGCGGAAAGACGATGCCGCGGACCGGGGCGGCCGGCTGGGGCGATGCGCTGGGCGCCGGCGACAGTGGCGCGGGTGGCTCTGGCGCCGCTGGCGCTGGCGCCCCCGGCCGTTCAGGCGCATGTGTCTCGACGCGGGGGGCGGGTGCCGGTTCCGGCTCCCTCCGCGCCTCGATCGCCGGCTCCGCGGGTCTCTCGACCTGCGCGGCGACCGTCGGCTCGGCCGCAGCGGGGTTGGCAGCCTGCGGCGCCGGCGCGGCCGGCGGGGGCACCGGCGCCGGAGCGTGTGCGGCCGAAGGAGCGTCGGCTTGCTGCTCGGCCCGCGCCGGCGCCGCGTCGCTCTCCCGCCGCACCGCAAAGACGGCGCTGCAGATTGCGCAGCGCGCCCGCACTCCCTGCTCGGGCACCTTGGCCGGATCGACCCGGTACAGCGTGCTGCAGTTCGGACACGTGACGTTCATTTGGATTCCTCGCCCCGTTCGCGTGATGCCGGGACGGCCCGAGTGTCGGCATCGGATCCCTGACGGCGATCGACGACGAACACCGAGCCAGGCAGCGTCTTGGCGTAGCTCTTCATTTCCGTGGCCAGCTCGCTCACCTGCGCCGGATGCGCGAACCGCCGGCTCACGTTCGTGACGATGCCGATCGAGAGCGTCATGAGCGGCACCCGGTGAAGTTGGCCCCGGCGGTCCTTGCCGAAGAAGTACCCTGCGCGCCGGTCCTGCTCGTTGTACTGCAGCGGAATCAGAGCGTCGAACACGCTCAGGATCTCGGTGCAGACGCCGTGGATCTCGCACGCCGGGATGACGAAGATGAAATCGTCGCCGCCGATATGCCCCACGAACCCGCGCGGCCCCAACATGCCCTTCACGACGTCGTGCAGAATCCGCGAGAGCAGATAAATCACCCGATCGCCGTCGTAGTAGCTGTAGCGATCGTTGAACTCCTTGAAGTGGTCGAGGTCCGCGTAGCACACGGCGAACTGCTGGTGCAGCTCCAACTGGCGCCGGATCTCCCGCTCGATCTCCGTGGTGCCGGGGAGCCGGGTCGAGGGGTGCACCGACACATCCCGCTGCGTGCGGACCAGCATGGCCTCCATGCGAGCCCGCTGCTCCGCCTGTGCAAAGGCGCCGGTAATGACCTCGTCCGCCCCCGCCTCGAACCAGGCCTGGACGGCCTCCGGGTGGTGCTCGCCTGCCAGCACGGTGACCGGGACGATTGCGGTGAACGCATCACTCTTGAGGCGCCGGACGAGCCCGAGACCCACCGCGCTCGAGCGGTCCGCATCCACGAACAGCAGGCACGGATGGCCCCGCAGGACGATGGATTCGATCTCGTCGGCCCGGCGGAACGGCAAGAGGGGGAATGCCTTGGCGTGGGCCCATTGGCGTACCAGGGCCGGCACCGGGCGACCGTCCGGCGAGAAGAAGAGAATCGTCGGGCGAGTCCGCACCCGTGCCCTCAGGTAAGAGTTTGCCTGACGCTAACTTAAGCCGCGCCGCCGAGCCAAGTCAAATGAAAAACGCCGCGACCGCCAGGATGGCATATACCGCCAGGAGTTGGACCCCCTCGAACCAGTGTGATTCCCCGTCCAGCATGAGTATGGCGGCCACGCCCGTGGCCGCCGCCAGGCCAATCACCTCGAATGGCTGGAACACCAGATCCATCTCTTGGCCGAGCACGAGCCCGATGAAAACCAGCAGCGGCCCCACGAGTAGTGCAATCTGCGTGCTCGACCCAAGGGCGATCTGTAGCGCGAGGTCCACCTGCCCCTTCCGGGCCACCACGACGGCTGTGGCATGCTCCGCCGCGTTTCCGATGAGGGGGATTACGATGAGGCCCAGGAACAGCTCGCTCAGGCCCAGGCTCGCCGTGACGGCCTCGGTGGCATGTACCAGCAGCTCCGACTCGATCGCGACACCGACGGTCGCGAGCGCCAGCACCACGACCGCCTTCCGCACGCCCCACGTGGGTCCGTCCATGGCGTGCGGTTCGCCGCCGAAGAGCCGCCGGTGGGTCTTGAGGCTGAAGAGCAGTGAGAAGCCATAGGTCGCAATCAGGATCGCGGCCACCCACTCCGACATGTGCAGCTCGGCCGCGCGCGCCCGCGCTTCGGGATGCGCCGCGTGGAAGAGCGCCGGAAAGACAAGGCCGACAACCGCGAGCGCGAGCATCGCGGCACTCGAGCCGGCGGAGGTGCGGTTGAAGCGGATCTCCTGCCGGTCGGTGCCTGCAGCGATGAGCGAGATGCCGAGGATGAGGAGCAGATTGCCGAGGATGCTGCCGGTGATCGAGGCCTTGACCAGCGACACCAGGCCGGCCCGGAGCGCCACGATGGCGATGATGAGCTCCGCCGCGTTGCCGAACGTCGCGTTGAGCAACCCGCCGATGGTGGGGCCGGTGCGATGGGCGAGGTGTTCCGTCGCCTCGCCCATGTAGCCGGCGAGCGGCAGCACACCGAGACACGCCACGATGAATACGACACTCGGAGGGAAGTGCAACCACCCGAACACGAGGCTCGCGGGCAGCGCCACGAGCAGGAGGCGTCGGATCATCGGCGGGGTGCTGCCCGGACTACAGCGGCGTGGCCTCGTCGATCAGCATGATGGGAATGCCGTCTTCCACCGCGTACACCAGCCGGCAGGCTTGGCACACGAGGCATTCCGGCTCGGTCCGGTACTCCAGCTCGCCCTTGCACTTGGGGCACACCAGGATCTCGAGCAATTCGGGCGCGAGGCTCATGCGGATTCCTCCCGGGAAACGGGAAAGCCGAATCGGGTGAGCGCCGCGGCGCTGCGGCGCCATTTCGGGAGCACCTTCACCCAGGTGTCGAGATAGACCGGCGCGCCGAGCAGTTCCTCCAGCCGCGCGCGTGCATGCGTTCCGATCGCCTTGATGGTCCGGCCTCCTTCGCCGACTACCATCCCCTTCTGCGACTCCCGCTCGACGTACAGCGTCGCCCGAATGTACACCGGTCGCTCGTCCTCGCGGAACTCGTCCACCTCGGCGGTGAACGCGTAGGGCAGCTCGTCCTGCAACAGCTCGAACGCGGCTTCGCGGAGATACTCCACGACGAAGAAGCGAAGGGGCTGCACACCGACGTCGTCACGGTCGTGGGCGAACGGCCGCTCGGGCAGCAGCGGCCGAATACGCGCGAGGAGCGACGCGATGCCCTGACCCTCGATGGCCGCCACGACCGAGGCCCCGCCGCTCTCGAGTTCAGCACGACGCCCGCCGCTTACGAGGTCGCCCATGGTGTAGACCAGCAGCACGGGAGCTGCCGGCGGCCGCTCGAGCCGCGTCACCTCGGCGAGCGGCGGTGCGGGCGCGGCGGGTGCAGGGTGCAGGTGGAGGATCACGTCGGCGCCGTCGAGCGCATCCACGGCGAGCGCGCGCATCCGGGCCTGCATGAGGTAGGAGGGATCGAGCAGTCCGGGCAGATCGTGGAAGACGTACTGTGTGTCGTCCTCGGTCACGAGCCCCATCACCGGCAGCCGCGTCGCCTGCGCCTTGGGCGACACGATGGCGAGGTGCTGGCCCACGAGGGCGTTGAGGAGCGACGACTTGCCGGTGTTGGGCGCGCCGGCGAGGGCGATCACGCCTGAGCGGGTCATGCGGAAGTATACGCGGCTCGAATCAGTCCGCCGCCTCGCTCAGCCGGTCGAGCTGGGCTTTCGCCTCGAGCCACATCGGACGCAGTTCGGGATCGCACTCCTTCCACAGCTCGAGAAAGTTCCGGTAGTGCTCCGCCGCCCGCGCCGGCTCTCCGTTTTTTTCGTGGATTTCGGCCTGGCGAAGCTCCGACGGCGCGAGATATACCAGATCGGCCGTTGACAGCTCGGCGATCGGCTCCAACCACCCTAGCGCCTCCGCACCACGTCCGAGCCGGCGGAGCAGCTCGCCCCGCAGAAATCGCTCGTGCCCCTGGGTGTTGAAGTGCGCCGGTGTATAGTCGCGCGGCCAATCGAGCGGCGCGCGCTCCAGCTCGGCCAACGCCTCCTCCGGGCTCCCCCGCTCCACCGCCGCAGTTGCCCGGATGCTCGCGGCGAGCGCGCGGGCGAAGGTTTGCCTGTACGACGAGTCGGGCCCCGCCACGAGGCTGTCCTGGTACCGGCCGGCCGCTGCGTCGTCGCCCATGCGCACGCTCAAAAGGCCGAGCACGTAGTCGGTGATGTCCCTCGGCCGGCCTGGTCGCTCGACGGCGCCCGGATCGCGTTCAGCGGCGACCCCGACGGCGCGGGCGGCCCGGCCGCAAACGTGATCTACGTCATGAACGCCGACGGGGTGGGCGCCGTACCGCTCACCAGCAATACCAACGCAGACTTCAGCCCCACCTGGTCGCCGGACGGCAGCCGGATCGCGCTCGAGCGGATCGTCGGCGCGAACCACGAGATCTTCGTCATCAACGCCGATGGCTCGGCCCCGGCCAACTTCACGAACAACGCGGCGTTCGACGGTGCGCCGAGCTGGGGACGATGAAGTACCGCCAGCGGCCCGAGGACGGTCATCCCAAAGCGCGCGAGGTGCGCCATGAGAATCGCCCGAAAGATGGTCTGCGTGCCGGCCGTTGGGCTGGCGTGGGCAATCGGCCTGAGCGGCTGCGGAAGCGGCGGAGCGGACGCTCCCGTCGAACCGCCGGCGTCATCCGGGCCGCCCCGGATTACCAGTGTGGAGTTTCCCTCCAGCGTACCGAGCGTGGCCGGCACGCACGTCATCGGCACGGCGCAATTCGTCGATCCCGACGGCGACCTGGAGAAGGTGCTTGTGGACGTGACGAGCACCCCGACCAATGTCCAGGCCCAGGGCAGAACCGAGGTCCCGCTTGACGTGGCGGACGCCACCGAGGGAACGATCGGGCAGGGATTTTACAACTGCCCGGCCGCAGGGCCTCCCGGCTGCAACGCGGGGCGCGTAACCGCCACCGTGACGCTCCAAGACAAGGCGGGCAATCAGAGCGAGCCGTCCACCTTCTCGTTCGATGTCACGAACGAGGCGCCCGTGTTGTCGGCGGCGGAGATCCCGTCTCCGATCCCGGCCGGCGATCCGGTCGATGCGAGGGTGTCTTTCACGGACGCCGAAGGCAACGTGGTCGGGCTCGAGTTCCAGGTGGTTTCGGATCCCAACCACGTCATCCCGCCGACAAGCATCGTGAACCGCCCGGACTTGCTCTTCGCGAAGACCGCTGGGACGATCAAGATCGACAAGATCTTCGTATGCCCGGTGAACACCTGCGCCACGGGCAAAGTGGCAGCAGACGTGAGGCTTCGCGACCTGGCCGGCAACCGAAGCCAGCCGAAGCGCGTCTCGTTCGAGATCGTCGACGATAACCCGGCCCCGAACGCGGGCGCGCTCGGGCGCGCGTCGTTTGTACCGGGTATTTGAGGTGTGTGCTATCGCATTGCGACCACGGCGTACCACGCGCCGAACAGCAGCCCGCCCACCCCGAACGCCGGCACCAGCCGCGCCAAGCTCGCTGCCATCCGACCCCGGCTCAGCCCGTAGCCGAGCGCCGTCGACACGAGCGCCATCGACACGGCCGTCGCCGCGGCAAAGACGAGCAGCGCGACCACGCCTTGGGTGCGCCCCGAGACCGCTCCCACGAGCAGCACGCCGACGCCCGCGGACCCCCCCACTCCGTGCACCAGCCCGATGCCATACGCCGCGAGCGGGGTGCGGCCGAGCGCGTCCGCATGCGAATGGGTATGGTCGCCCGGGGCATCGATGGCATGCGCCGTCGCGTGCGCGTGCGGGTGGGCGTGGCGCACCGTACCGTGCCGGTGCGGGTGGATGTGATACTCGCCTTGCCACCAGCGGAGCAGCAGGCGCACCGCAAGGACGATGACGACGAGGCCGATCGCCACTTCCGCACCCTGGAGCAGCCGTTCCGGGAGGAATCGCCGGAACAAGACGACCGGCAGGCCGAACATGAACAGCGTCGTCGCATGGCCGAGCCCCCAGGCGAGCCCGAGCAGGCCGGCGCGCCGGGCGCTCCGGTCGCCGGTGAGCACCAGCGTCGAAACGGCGGTGAGGTGATCGGGGTCGGTGGCGTGCCGCAGCCCGAGCAGCAGCGCCACGATGAGCCCCATCGTAATGCCGCCGCCGCCGAACGTCGCGATCCACTGGTCCAAGCCGAGCATGCGCGCTCCCGTCGACGCGTTCAGCGGCTCGCGCCGGTTGCTGCCGCGTGCAGCGCCGCCGCCACCGCCGCCTGACCGTATGCAATGCCGCCGTCGTTCGGCGGCAGGCGCTCCGGCACGAGAACTGTGAACCCCGCCGCGCTGAGCGGCGCCGCGGTGCGCTCGAGAAGCAGGCGGTTCTGGAATACGCCGCCCGAGAGGACCACGACGTCGCAGCCGCGCGCGCGTGCCATGTACGAGAGGGCCGCGGAGGTCGCCTCGGCGAGGCCGTTGTGGAATCGCGCCGAGATCACCGGCGACGGAACGAGCGCCGCGGCGTCGCGCGCGGCCGCGAGCACCGCCTCGCGGACGTCGAGCTGGAGCGTGGCATTGGCCGCCGCTTCGACCAAGGGTACGGTGTACCCGCTCTCTTCGATTGGGTCGGCGAGCGCTTCCAGCTCGATGGCCGCCTGGCCTTCGTAGGTGACCTCCGCCCGCACGCCGGCGATTGCAGCGATGGCGTCGAACAGGCGCCCCGCGCTCGTCGTGAGCGGAGCGGCCAGCCCGCCGAGCGCCATTTGCGTGACCGCGCGCCAGCGGCGTGGCTCGACTCGATCCTGCAGCGCGCAGGGAAGCGCGGGCGCGCCGCCTTCCGCCTCCGCGAGCCACGCGCACGCCATCCGCCACGGCTCTCGCGCCGCGCGGTCGCCGCCCGGGAGCCGCACCGGCCAGAGGTGGCCACACCGCTCGAAGCCGGTGAGATCGCCGAAGAGCAACTCGCCGCCCCACACCGTCCCATCGGGTCCGTAACCCGCGCCATCAAAGATGGCGCTGATCGCGGGGCCGCGCATACCGTGCTCGGCGAGGCACGCAGCCAGGTGGGCGTGGTGGTGCTGCACGGCGACGTGGCGGACACTCTGGCGCTCGAGCGCGTAGGCCGTGGAGAGATAGTCGGGATGAAGGTCGTGCGCGACGACTTCGGGCCGCGCCGCGAAGAGCCGCTCGAATTGCGCTACGCCCTCACGAAAGGCCGCGAGGGTCTCGTAGTTCTTGAGATCTCCGATGTGATGGCTTACCCACGCGCGACGCCCCTTGCCGACGCAGAACGTGCTCTTGAGCTCCGCGCCGCACGCCAGGAGCGGCGGCGCCTCGTCCGGAAGTGCGAGGCTCGCCGGCACGTGGCCGCGTGACCGCCGCACGACGAGCGGCCGAACGCTGGCGCCGACGGCGACCGTCCGGATCACCGAGTCGTCGGTCCGGGTCTGGATCGGGCGGTCATGCGTGAGAAAGAGATCGGCGATGGTTCCGAGCCGCGCAAGCGCGTCGTCGTCGCGATAGGCGATCGGCTCGTCGGAGACATTTCCGCTCGTCATCACGAGCGGCACGCCGGCATCCGCCACGAGCAAGTGGTGGAGCGGCGTATAGGGAAGCATCAGGCCCAGGTCGCGCGAACCCGGCGCCACCGAGGGCGCGACCGCCCCCACCCTGCGGTCCTGGCCCGCGGCGAGCCTCCGGCAGAGCACGATCGGCCGCGCGGGCCCGGTGAGCAGCGCTTCGTCTTCGGGCGCCAGGTCTGCCAGCGCGCGCGCGCTGCCCACGTCGGGCACCATGAGCGCGAACGGGCGGTCCTCGCGATGTTTTCGCGAACGGAGTCGTGCCACCGCGCTCTCGTGGTCCGCGCGGCAGGCCAGGTGGTAACCGCCGAGCCCCTTCACTGCGATGATCGCGCCGCCGGCGAGCGCACGTGCCGCGGTGGCGATCGCGTCATCGCCATTGGGCGCATTCCGCGATGCAGGATGCCCGAGCGCATCGACCAGCCGCACGCTCGGGCCGCATGCCGCGCACGCATTGGGCTGGGCATGGAAGCGGCGGGCGCCCGGATCGTCGTACTCCGCCCGGCACCAGGCGCACATCGTAAACCCCGCCATCGTCGTAAGCGGCCGGTCATACGGCACGCCGCGCACGATGGTGAACCGGGGCCCGCAGTCGGTGCAGTTGATGAACGGATAGCGATAGCGGCGGTCCCCCGGGTCGAACAACTCCCCGAGGCAGGCCGCGCAGGTCGCCGTGTCGGGCGAGACGAGCGCCGACGGTTCGCCCGCCGCGGCGCTCTCCAGAATCGAGAAACTGCGCTCGCCGGCCGGCGCGATGTCGTCGCGCAGCACCCGCTCGATCGACGCGAGCGGCGGCGCCTCCGCAACCAGACGATCGAGGAAGCGTTCGACCGCACCCGCGTCGCCTTCGACTTCCACCACCACGCCGCGCACGTCGTTCCGGACGTGACCGCCGAGGCCCAGCGTCACGGCCAGACGGTAGACGTGCGGGCGAAAGCCAACGCCTTGCACCACGCCTTCGACCCGGGCCCGCACCCGGCGCCGGCCCGGTCGCCGGGTCGGATCGACGGCGCCTCCGCGCGGCCGCATCGCCGGCGCGCGGCTCATGAGGGCGCGTCCGCGCCCGCCAGCTCCACCAACTCGCGCAGCACGTGGTACGCGCTCGCCTGCGCCTCCTGGATGCGCGGAATGTGCTCGGAGGGCGTCACGATCACGTGGTCGGCCAATCCTTCCGCGGCGATGCGGCCGCCGCCATATCCCACGAGCGCGACCGTGACCATGGCCCGCCGGCGCGCTTCGGCCAGGGCCTCGATCACGTTGCGCGATCCGCCGCTCGTCGAGAGCGCCAGGACTGCGTCGCCCGCGCGCCCGTGCGCGATGATCTGGCGGGAAAAGATGAGCTCGGGCCCCACATCGTTCATGATCGCGGTCAGGATGGCCGCGTCCTCGGTGAGATCCACCGCCGGGCGTGCGGGCCATCCGCGCGGCGGCTCGCGGAAGTCGGCCACGACGTCCATCGCATCGGTGGCGGACCCGCCGTTGCCGAGCGCGAAGAGGCGCCCACCACCGTCGAACGCCGCACGCAGCGCGGTCGCGGCGGCGGCGAGCGCATCGCGCCCTTCGGACAGCGTGCGCGCCCTGAGCGCGGCCACCTCGTCGGCCTTGAGCAGCACCGACGCACGCACGTCGCCCACGACCGACTCGAGGTCGTTCTCCCGCTCCGCCAGAAAGGGATAGAGAAATCCCGGCGCGCCAATGTCGTGAACGGTGCGCGCCTCCCGCCCATGCAGCAGCCCGCGATGCTCGAAGAACACGTGCACCAGCTCCCAGAGCACGTGATAGAGGGTCTCGACCAGCTCCTGGCGCACGAACGGGTCGTCGCTCGGCGGCACGAATTCCCACGCGGCGCCCGCTGGCGAAAACGCAATCGTGAGGCAGCCGCGACGGTGCGCCGCGTCGAGCGCTGCGGCCGTATCGCTATCGCCTCCGCGCTCGTCCGTCCCGAACGCGATCGCGATGTCCTCGGGCTCGGCCAGAAGCTCGACTTGGGCGGCGAGCGGCCCACCTTCGCTCGCGAGCCCCAACGCCGGCAACGCGCGTTTCCCGACGATCACCGGGTGCACGAACTCCACCGCCACATGGCGCACGTCGGACCGCGGCGCCGCGGCGTGCCCAAACGCCACCAGCCGCCCGCCCCGCGCAAATCGCTCGGCCATGCGGTGGCAGAGCCGCGCGATCCGATCGGCGTGTGCGGCAAAGAAGCGATGGTTGGCGTCGGTGCGGCGTTGCAGGAGGTGGTCGATCCACGCGGCGGCCCCGAGTGTCGCGGCGGGCGTCGTGGTCGTACCGCTCTTACCCTGGACTGGCGGCATCAGGCCGTAGCTCCTCCACCGTCCGCAGCACCAGCTCGACCTCCCAGTCCACCGCCCGCGCGAACGCGGCGGAGAGCCCGACCAGCACGTCTTCCTAGCAGATCCGTGGCAGCGGGTCTCCGACCAGGAGATCCATCACGCGCTTGCCGCCAAATGCGGTCTCGACCAGCACCATGCCCGGCGGTTCGGACCGGACCTCTCCGATTTCCGCCGCGCGCTCCGAGCCTTGAACCCGACAGAGCGCGGCCACCGCCGCGTCCGCGAGCTCCGGTGCAACGCACGCCACGAGTCGCCCCTCGTTCGCCACGTACATGGGATCGATGCCGAGGATCTCGCACGCGCCCGCGACGGCGGGGTCCACGGGCACTGCGCGCTCGCGGACGAGCATGGCGACGCCGGATGCGAGGGCCAGCTCGTTGAGCGCGGACGCCACGCCGCCGCGCGTCGCATCGCGAACGCAGCGGAGCCCCGGGCCCGCCGCCGCGAGCAGTGCGTCCATCGCTGGCCAGAGCGAGCAGGTATCCGACTCGATGGCCGCGTCCAGCTCGAACTCGCCGCGCGCCAGCATGATCGCCGTGCCGTGCGCGCCGATCGGGCCGGACACCACGATCCGGTCGCCGGGCTTGAGCGCGCGAGGCGACAACGAAGCGCGCGGATCAAGGACGCCGAGCCCGGTAGTGCAGACGTACATGCCATCCGCGTGGCCCCGCTCCACCACCTTGGTGTCGCCGGCCACGATTTCGACGCCCGCTGTCCGCGCCGCCGCCCCAATCGCCTCGACTTCCGCCCGCAACGCCTCGGCCGGAAGCCCCTCCTCGAGCACCAGCGCGAGCGTAAGCGCCACCGGGCGGGCTCCAGCCACGGCGAGGTCGTTCACCGTGCCGTTCACGGCGAGCTCGCCGATCGATCCGCCGGGAAACCGGAGCGGCTTCACCACGAAGCTGTCAGTCGTGAGTGCCAAGCCCAGGCCCTCGAGCCGCACCGTACCGGCATCGGCCAACTCGCCGAGCGAAGCGGAGCCGAACGCCGGCACAAGCAAACCTTCGATCAGCGTGCGGGTCGCCTTGCCGCCGGCGCCGTGCGCCATCGTGATCTGCGCATCGCGGAAGTGCGCGGGCCGCGAGCGCGCCTGCTCGATGCGGCCCAGCACCCGCTGCTCGCGCGCATCGACCTCGGCGCGCATGCCCTTCGGCTCCTGCGCGTGCCGCTCGACGTCGGCGGCACCCGCGGCGGGATGCCGCATCATTACACGACCTGCCGCTCCCGGGCGAACCGCCCGTAGTTGTAATAGGCGGCGCAGGCCCCCTCGCTCGATACCATACAGGTGCCGATGGGCCGCTCGGGCGTGCAGGCCGTGCCGAACACTTTGCACTCCCACGGCTTGATGACGCCCTTCAGCACCTCGCCGCATTGGCAGGCCTTGGGATCCGCCACCCTGATGCCGGGCACCGGATAGCGCCGCTCGGCGTCGAAGTCCGCGTATGCCGCGGAGAGCTTGAGCCCGCTCTGCGAGATGAAGCCGAGCCCGCGCCACTCGAAATGAGGGCGGAGCTCGAAGACCGCGGCCAGCACCTCCAGAGCGCGGGGGTTACCGGCGTAGGGCACGACCCGGGTGTACTGGTTCTCGACCTCACAGCGCCCCTCGGCGAGCTGCCGGAGCACCATGTGGACCGACTGGAGCACATCGAGCGGCTCGAATCCCGAGATCACCACCGGCTTCCCATAATCAGTCGGGATGAACTCGAACGGCCGGCCGCCCACTACCGTCGAGACGTGCCCGGGCCCGATGAATCCGTCGAGCCGGAGATCGGGCGACTCGAGCAGCGCCCTGAGCGGCGGTACGATGGTGACGTGATTGCACAGACAGAAAAAGTTGGGGATCCGCTCGGCGCGGGCGCGCATCAGCGTGAGTGCCGTGGAAGGCGCCGTGGTCTCGAAGCCGATGGCGAGGAAGACCACGTCCCGATCGGGATTGTCCCGCGCGATCCGGAGCGCATCGAGCGGCGAGTAGACCATGCGCACATCGGCCCCGGCGGCCTTGGCGTCGAGCAGGGTGCCGCTGGAACCCGGCACCCGCAGCATGTCGCCGAAGCAGGTGAAGATCACGCCGGGCCCGCGCGCGATGGAGATCGCGTCGTCCACCCGCCCCATCGGAATCACGCAGACCGGGAAGCCGGGCCCGTGCACCAACTCGACGTTGGCGGGCAGCAGGTCATCCACACCGTACTTGTAGATGGTGTGGGTGTGGCCGCCGCAGACCTCCATGACCTTGTAATGGCGCCGCGGTTCGACCTCCGCCGCGATTTGGGCCGACAGGGCCCGGCCGAGCTCGGGATTCCGGAATTCGTCGACGAACTTCATCTGGGCCGCTCCTCGCCGCCGCCGGCTCCGGCACCACCGTCGAGCCGGAGCAGCGCCACGCCCGCGTGCACCAGCAGCAGCTGGCCGGGCGCGGCCGCACCTACGAGATTGAGTTGGATCTCGGCCTCGCGCCCTTCCGAATCAACGCCCACGGCGAGCGCGTTGTCCGCGTCCATCCGGACGACGCGCATCGGCGTGCCTTCGTCGGCGCAGGTGGTGCAGTGGGAGCCGGGGTCGCAGGCCTGAGGCGTGGGCGGGAGGCGAGTGCTCACTCGATCGCGCTCGCTCTGAGCTCGCTCAGCTCAAGTTCATACTCACCGCCCATGCGTTCCAGCAGGCGGAGGGTGGCGAGGGCTTCCGCTTCGTCCACCTTGGAGAGGGCGAAGCCGACGTGGATCAGGACCCAATCGCCGGGGCCAACGCCGATCCCATCGGCATCCAGCAGTCCGACGTTTACGTTGCGCTGCACGCCTGCGACGTTCACGCGGGCGAGCCGCCGCTCCTCGTCGACCACTGCGACAATCTGCCCAGGAATGGCCAGGCACATCAGAGGACGCCCTGATCCTTCATATACCCTCAATCCTCGCCCGGGCGGGCGGGACACAGCGCGGAGCGAGCGCGGGCGCGGTCGTCCGGACCTGATCCTTCGGAACGAGGCCGGCTTGCCGATCTGATCTGTCAGCCGACTTCGTAATCCTATAGTCCGACGTGATGGCGCGGCTGTCAAGAGCGAGGCGAGGGCTGAAACGCGCGAAGGCCCGACTCCTTGCGGATATCGGGCCTTCGAAGGAAAGGCTGGCGACGGCCTACTCTCCCAGGACCTCTCGGTCCTAGTACCATCGGCGCTGCAGGGCTTAACTGCCGTGTTCGGAATGGGAACGGGTGTGGCCCCTGCGCGCTAGTCGTCAGCCGATTCTCGCGGCGCGTCAAGCGCGCCGGATATCGAAGCGGAGCCCCGAGGGGCTCCGCGACAATCGGGAGATGGATGGTGAGCGCCGCCGGCGCCTTGGCGCCTGCGGCAGAGAGGAATCGTCCGGGGGCACGGGTGTGCCCCCTGGGGGAGAGATCAAACTTCACGGGCGATTAGTAGCGCTCGGCTGAAGAGGTTGCCCTCCGTGCACCTGCGCCCTATCAACCTGGTAGTCTCCCAGGGCCCTTGAGGGAGCTTATGCTCCAGGAGTGTTCATCTTGGGAAGAGTTTCCCACTTAGATGCTTTCAGCGGTTATCTCCGCGCGACATCGCTACCGGGCGGTACCCCTGGCGGGATAGCCCGTACACGAGCGGTCGCTTCGTCTCGGTCCTCTCGTACTAGAGACGACGTCCCTCAACACTCCCACGCCCACGACGGATACAGACCGAACTGTCTCACGACGTTCTGAACCCAGCTCATGTACCACTTTAACCGGCGAACAGCCGGACCCTTGGGACCTTCTCCAGCCCCAGGATGTGATAAGCCGACATCGAGGTGCCAAACCGCGCCGTCGATGTGAACTCTCGGGCGCGATAAGCCTGTTATCCCCAGCGTACCTTTTATCCGTTGCGCGATAGCCGCTCCACCCCGGGCTACCGGATCACTACGGCCCACTTTCGTGGCGGCTCGA